>LNEN01000181.1 GCA_001464155.1 Cytophagales bacterium Ga0077538
AAGCCAGGTATTATGTTACCGGACTGTTTAATAATTATTTACCTAAAACGCTTCTTTATCACAATCTTCATCACACGTTGAATGTAGTAGAAAAGTGTTATGAACTAGGAAAAAGCTACCGCCTGAAATATGTGGATATGGAAACCCTTCTTCTTGCAGCCTGGTTTCACGATACGGGATATTGCCTGAATGCGATTAACCATGAAGAAGAAAGCGTGAAGATTGCGTTCATCTTTTTGAATGAATTCGAAGTAACAACAGATTACCGTTCAACAGTTGAAAATTTGATTCTTGCCACAAAATATCCGGCAAAACCAATGACATTAGCTGAAGAAATCTTATGCGATGCTGACTTGCATCACTTAGGTTCTGAGGATTACTTTGAGACGTCAATGCTCCTTAAGCAAGAGTTTGAACTCAAGATTGGTAGACAATTCTCCAAAGAGGAATGGAACCGTGAAAATATTTCATTTTTCAATTCTCATCACTACTTCACGGATTACGCCAGAAGTCATTGGGGAACCCAAAAACTGAAGAACCTTGCTCAACTCATGAAATAATTCCTAATAAGGAAATCAATACCTTATACTTTGGGGTTCAGAAAGGACTTAACTAAAGAAAAGCAATATGACCAACATCGTAAAAGGAAGCCAACCTGATGACCTACATTGATGCAACCGATCCTCCGTTTATGTTGTTTCACGGTTCATTCGATTGTAGTGTACCACCTCACCAAAGCATATTATTGGACAGTGCTGTAACATCATCTGGAGTATATTCCTCCTTGAAAATTCTTCCCATATTGGTCATTTGTTTAGCCCCGATCCTGCTCAGCAACTTGAAATGCTAAATTTTCTTACTGATAGACTATTGTAAGCACCCCTAAAAATCCGACAGGTTAAAAGTAGAAATAACTAACTTTAAATCTGATCGTATGAAGAAGTCAAAATTCACATAGAGCCAAATCACCAAGGCCATTAAAGAGTATGAGGGTGGCCGTTCCGTTGAGGATATCTGCCGCGAGCTGAGCGTCAAGCCAGCCACATTCTACGTCTGGAAGAGGAAATATGCAGGCATGGATTCGGAGACCTTGCGTAAACTCAAAGAGCTGGAACGTGAGAATGCACAACTTAAGCCCATGTATGCTGATTTGAGCCTAGGCCACCGTATCCTAAAAGATGTCATCGAAAAAAAGCTTTAAGGCTCTGTCATAAGAAAGAATTGGTGCAGGAGATTGTTTCCTCAGAGAATGTGTCTCATGTCAGGGCCTGCCGCATTATATCTATGAATCGATCCATGCTGTACTACCAATAGACTAAAGACGACAGCCAGGTAGAGAATAAACTACATGAGTATGCAGAAAAGCTTCCTACCAGAGGCTTCGATGAATATTTCAAAAGGATCAGGAAAGAAGGGCTGATCTGGAATCACAAACGTGTAAAACGAGTTTACACAAAACTTGGATTAAATAAGAGACGAAGAGTGAAAAGGCGCTTGCCCTCAAGCGAGAAGCATCCGCTTGTCCAGCCGTTGCGCCCCAATCTTACATGGATTTATGCATGATGTCTTGGAGAATGGACGAAAGGTGAGAACTCTGAATATCCTTGACGATTACAATCGTGAACCATTGCGCATTGCTGTAGGCTATTCATTTCCAGCAGAAAAAGTTGTCCGCATTATCAGTGAGCTCTGTGAATGGCGGGGAACGCCACAACAAATCAGGACTGATAATGGCCCGGAGTTTATAGCTCAAGTATTCGAAGACTTCTCTGTAAGGGGCATATTGAGCATATCAAAATCCAAAAGGGCAAGCCTTCGCAGAACGCCTATATCGAACGATTCAATCGCAGCTATCGAGAAGATGTACTTGATGCTCATATCTTCACCACCTTAACCGAGCTAGAGGAAGAGACGGAACGATGGGTTGAAGATTATAATGCCAATCATCCACATGCAAGTCTGGGCGATAAAAGTCCTTGGGAGTTCTTCATGGTCGTGAATTGTGGTAAACATCCCTACGCTAAAGCCTCATGATGTTTACCACAATTAACAACCGCATCAATTATTACGAAATAAATTATATTTAGTCCCTGTTGGATAAATGGGGTGCTTACACTATCTGCTTGTGTTCTAACAGGGATTGAAAATGGGATTACAAAACGGAGTTTTAATAAAAGTAAATTACTATGGAAAAATAAGGTTGGCCTTGATTTTTGAACATAAGCCGTGCTTCCAGTATAGTATGTATAGTCAGACAACTCATGGTTGCTGACAAAAGTCATAATCCATCTAAATTGTTGTAACAGATAAAGGTGAGTTTAAATACGACCAGTTAGTTGTGGCCACAGGGCCAAAAGTAAAATTTGATGTTGCTCCTGGAGTTGCGGAACACTCTCACTACGTTGGAACACCCCATGGGCCATGGAACTACGGGCAGCCTTGGAAGAATTCAAGAAAAATCCGGGGCCCATTGTGATTGGTGCCACACAAAACTCAGGGTGTATGGGTGCAGCATACGAATTTCTGTTCAACGTAGAAAAATGGCTAAGAGAACAAAACATCCGTGAAAAAGTGATTTGTATAGGGTAACGCTTGAAGATTACCTCGGCCATTTTGGAATAGACGGGATGCCTTTGGGCGAAACCATGCTGAAAGCCTTTATGAAAATGTTCAACATTCACTACCGCACCCAATTAGCGATAAAGGAAGTTACCGCAGATAGTGTGGTCCTCTCCACTGGCGAAGTGATAAAAAGTAGTTTGACACAATTGATGACTCCTTTCGTAGGGATGGATTTTGTTCAGCATTCTCCTTCCCTATTTGCTACACCCAATTGGTACATTCCGGTAGAGGACAGCTATCGGCACAAGCAACTTAAAAATGTATGGGCTGCGGGATTGCCGTGCAGGTTGATCTACCTTTTACTTGCAAGAACATATCTTTTGCCGCTCCCAAAACAGGCTATCCATCTGATGAAACGGGAAAGATCGTTGCTGACAATATTATAAGAATTTCTCAGGGAAGAATCGATTTGATGAAAAAACCTTGGGGAGAAATTCCTGGGCTTTGTATTATGGATGCTGGAAAAAAGGAAGTTATCATCTTCTCCAATCATCTATTTAAGCCCCGGGCAGTTGCTATCATGATACCGAATGTGATCTATGATTTCAATAAAGTTTTACCGGAAAAATATTTTATGTGGAAGTCAAGAAATGGATATGCCTGGATGCCATAGAAGTTAGGGATAGTTACTGAAGTATCCTGATGGGAACATAGAAATGGATACCAGTGCTCTTGTAATTTATGGGGTATTTAGTTTGGTAAAATGTTGCGCAAGAAAAATGAACTAACTTGAATGAGGACTCCAGAAAATTCAAGCGTAGGTGTTTACATTATTATCTCCAGCTTTCGGCTCCATCTTCCAAAATAGGCCATATCAGTAATTGGCAAATCAATAATGCCATTATTGGATATTTCAAGTTTCAAAACGACAACAACAGATTTGATGTCATTGTTGAACTCCTGCTCTATCGAATGAAATTTCCCTATCACTCCATGTGCTGATAATTTTCTTTTGCCCTCCGACAAGGGCTTGTAAAGCAAAAGCATTTTATCGCCTCTCTTGATAGTCTCCATGATCCCCCCGTAATCGAAATGCTTTAAGAACTCGATCTTATTAAGATCAAAAAATGCTTTGCCATGCTTTGAACTGATTTCTGTGAAATAAACTTCGGCATTTAATACAAATTCTATGGCGGTTATAGCCATTGTTAAGGAATCATTTCCCAGTTTTGAAGAAGGATATTTGCCTTTGAATAAGTACAATACCTGCTCAAATTTTTGGGGCATCATTTTATTGCTCTTTATCGCTTCGCTTCCAAAAATGTCTTTAAGAAAACTAGTTGTAACAGTATGCATATTGATTTATTTAAAGAAAATCTTGTCTTCATATTCCTTTGAGATTCTTCCTTCATTGTCCAGCCAATCGGGAAGAATGTAATAATACCCCCTTGAGCCACCAAGTTTATATGCTACAACTCGCCCGTATTTCACTGCCTTATTAAGGTTGGCGGAAAAGGCCTGGGCCTTATGACGACTATATTGAAGGACAGGCTCGTAAGGAGTAATAAATGCAATAATCTCCGAGGATAACAGTGGACGTTTTATCTTCTTGAGTACAAATACAATCTTGTTTACCCAACTCCAGCACTTATTATATTCAGTTTCATCGATACGAGGGTTCTTTGCTTTAAGTTGTTCGTATTCAGCAACTATTTTTTTTAGCAACTCTCTGTAGGTTTCAATTTCGCTATTCGCCTTTTTGAAGGCTGAATTCAAATCGAGACACTTTTGCATGATCTCTTCCCTGCTCATATCCTGTAAAAGAGAGATTTCACTCATAGATCTCTCAGCCCTAACGTAATTTTTTTCTTTCTGCTCCATATTCCCAAGGGATTTTCACCCATTCTCACTTATTGAAACCTAACTATTATCCTGATATGATTAATTCTTAACGTATTCTGTCAAATTCTTATTCATATATGATTCCGGTATAGCGCTGGTATAACTATGTATTACCATATTCTAACTCTGATCGAATTATCCGATCAATGAACTCAATACTTTTATTTACCATTGAAGAATTCTTAAAGAGAGATTTTATTTTTTTGCTGTAATCATCCACAGCGGAATTATCAAGCCATTCAATCACTACCGGAAAACCATATTGGAAGAATGATCCCTGGTATAACTTCACAAAAGTCTGGTAGATTTCGATTCCTTGTTCAAAATTCTTTGGTTGTAGCAGAGGCAAGTCCTTATATACTTTCCTTGCAATCTTATACAACGTGTTGAATTCCACATCAGGGTCATTAAAATTGAAGGCTTTTGCATACTCAATGGGTTCAAGCCTTGAAATAACGTTCCAGAGTTGAGCTTTGAGGTATTTTTCCAAAAGGACATGGATACCGATAGCATATCTGTCATACTTCTTATAGGTTCCCTTCAGGTCAAATTCACTTCCTCTTTGAGTAAGTTCATAACTGATTGTTTTTTTAATAATCCTTTCCTCCATTACTAAAAGCCCAGGATAATGGACTTTATCCACCTCATTCAAATCCTTATAATATTGACCGTAGTGACACCGCATCATCGTATTCTTGCGATCATAGGTTATCAGCATGTATAAAGGATACCGTCTTGTTTTTCCATCCACAACAGGCAGTACTGCTTTGTTAATGAAAAACTTCACAGTGACCTTTTTAGGTTTGGTGGAGACTGCTCGTTCTCGTTTCGTTGGCTTTTTCATCGCTTCTGTAATATTAACGCAATACAAAGATAAATGTTATTTATATTGACATGACATTAATAACAATATATATTTGTATTCCCGTCCATGTTCATTTTGTCTGCTCTCGCCTGTATAAGTGTGTGAGGTGTTAAAGGTATGTGTTGAATGGAAGAGGCGAAAAGGCTGACGATTGCTCAGTGTAAAAAAATTCTTGAGGGGAACGGAGACAAATACTCTGATGAACAGGTTAAAATAATCCGGGAGGTTCTTTACCGTTTTGGAGAACTTGATTACCTTATCTTCAAACAAATGAGGATTCTTAGCCAGGAAGACGAAAATCAAGTCATTTCTGAAAAAGCTGCATAATCTTTGCTGTATAAATATTGATTATCCATCCTATATGAAAAAGGTGATTTTATATGTACGTGTTTCTACTGATGAACAAGCTAAACTGGGGTATAGCCTAGGGCATCAGGAATTGGTGCTTACAAAGTTTTGTGAGATCAAGGAGTTTGAGGTAGCAGGTATTTATCGTGAGGATTTTTCCGCCAAGAACTTTGAGCGTCCTGAATACAAAAAACTTTTTCAGTATTGCAAAACCCACAGAAAAGAGATTGATCATGTATTGATTACAAAATGGGATAGGTTTTCACGCAACCAGACAGACGCCTTACAAGAGATAAAAAAGTTCAACGAATTAGGTATTGAGGCAAATGCGGCAGAACAATGGATAGATTTTTCCATACCTCATAACAAGATGATGCTGTCTATCTATCTGACTATTCCCGAGATTGATAATGACGTCAGAGGCATCAACACCAAGATGGGTCTCAGAAGGAGTTGGAAGTCTGGCCGGTGGACAGGAGTGGCTCCCGCTGGATATACAAACGGGAAGGATAATTCAAATAAGCCATTACTTATAATTGATGAGCAAAAGGCAACTCTTGTTCGTGAAATGTTCGAACAATTTGCTACCGGCCTTTACGATAAGGAAGAATTGAGGCGCATCATGTGGGAGAAGGGGTTAAAGTTGAGCAAGAGCACTTTTCCGCGAAGTCTCCAGAACCCTGTCTATGCCGGAAAGGTATCTATTCCTCAATACAAGGATGAAGATGCTGAAGTAATTCAAGGCATCCATGAGCCGATCATTTCTGAAGAACTTTTTAATAAAGTCCAGCGTGTTGCCACTGGAAACAGAAAGCATAAAAAACAATATGAAAGATTGAATGAGGAGACATCTTTACGTGCCCTTCTGACGTGCCGAAAATGTGGAGGCAAGCTTACAAGCAGTACTTCAAAAGGGCGTAACGACTTTTATAACTACTACCATTGTCGAAGCAAGTGTGGCGAAAGAATTCCAGCAGAAAGAGCACACAAGGCTTTATTAAAATACTTCGATGATGTTGCCGTAAAGCCAGCGGTATCCAATCTCTATTTAAAAGTCATGGAGAGCATTTTCAAGGCCAATGAGACACAAGTAGAAGGTGAGGTTAAAAAGGTTAAGGAAAGTTTATCTCAAGCTGAAAGTAAATTGGCTTCTCTTGAAGAAAAGTACGTCATGAATGAGATTGAAAAAGACAGCTACAGTTTCATGAAACCGAAATTCAAGACAGAAATAAAAAAGTTTCAAAACAAGCTAGAGGAGTTACAGGGAGCGGAAACAAATCACAGTAAGTACCTAAGCTTCGGTGTGAACCTGATCCAAAACCTGACCTTTTACTATGAGAATGCAAGCCTTATAAACAAGCAGAAACTCATTGGTTCAATTTTCCCAGAAAATCTGATCATCGAAAATGGAGAGTGTCGAACCGCCCGTGAGAATGAGGTAATCCTTGCTTTAAAGGGTTTTGACAAGTATTTTAAAACAGAAAACCCGACCGCTAAGTCGGGTTTTCCCGTTGAGTACCTCAGGCCGGAATCGAACCGGCACACCTTACGGTACACGATTTTGAGTCGTGCGCGTCTACCAGTTCCGCCACTAAGGCATTAAAATCCATTTGGTCGACTGGTTCTACCTAAATGGGTTGCAAATATCTAAAACTTTAGATGTTCCGCAAAGCCAAAATGATCAAAAATTAAGAAAATGCCTCACCTACTCTTTTCGGAGAGGCATTTTTTACGATTTAAAGCTTTACGCGGAGTGTCGCAAAAACATTTCTTCCAGCGCTGTTAATACCAGAAGCAAACTGGCGGTATTGCAAATCCATCAAATTATCTACTCCCGCCTGTAAAGAAAATACTCGGGATACCTGGTAAGAAGCCCGGAAATTAAAAGTGTACCAGGAAGGAGTGCCTTTTGGTGTCGCGTACTGCAGATTGTCCTCCCCACTAGAGCTATAATCACTTAACCTTTTCCACCCGTTGAAAAGTGAAAACAATTCAGTGGTCAACTTCTGTGTGCGGTACTCAACTCCAACCCGACCAAAAGCAGGGGCGATGTGGTCTAATGGTGTTTCGTATGGATCGGTGCGCACTTTCCCTTTGGTATAATTGTAAGAGGCCGTAACGGATAAATTCTTCAGAGGACTTGCCTTCATACTGACACTATAGCCATAAATGTACGCGCGCTGAGCATTTTGGCTAGACATCACATTGGCTGGGTAACCATCGAAGATAACTGTTGACTGACCAGTGTACGTAGATGGTAACGTAACAATGGCATCATAGATACTGGTAGCAAAGAAAGTGCCTTCCAAACGAAACTTGTCGCCAAAAAACTTCGTGATGTTCAGATCACCATTGATTGTCTTTTCAGGTTTCAAATCCGGATTAGGCACGATCAGCAATCCCGGGCTGGAAGCATCTCCCGCCACAGACTCGAATACTTTAGCCAGATCATCTACATTAGGCACACGGTAACCCGTGTTTCCCAACAATGAAAACTTCCAGGAAGTGGGTGAATAAATGATACCTACATTTCCGCTGGCAAACGTGGGAGACTGCTCAATAACCTCAAACGGAAAATCATAAAATGATTTATCAACAAAGGTTGATTTCAGTGAACTGATTCCCAACCGAAGTCCATCGGTTAATACGAGCACATCAGAAATTTGCCAGGTATGTGTAGCATAGAGTGCTACCATATTCAACGTATTATCTCCATCAGGATAACGCGTACTTTGCGGAGTGACAACACCGGTAGCAACGTCTACTCGGCTGGCTGTAGACTGCAAAGAATTAAACTGTCCATCGAGACCGTAACGAATTTTATTAGTTCTTAAAGCTTTTGTGAAATCAACAGTCAAGCCCCAAACATTCACATTCTCCACTCGATTATTCCGTCTGTTATTTCCTGGATTGGTACCATCGTTGAATCTTCTGTCATACCGGCTTTCTTCCAGTGCCTGATAGCTGATGGTGGCCGTCAACGCATGGGCCATTTTACCCAACTCCGAAATATGTAATTTGTAAGACGTCATTAATCTTTCCTGCGGTCCGTAATACCATTCGGCAAATCGCAATCCCGTTCCGGAAGGATCTGTTAACCGATCGTACCGCGGAACATTTGTAGAGGTAGAGTACTGAAAGTTGAGTGTATGCGCGATGCGCTCATTTTGTTGAAACAAGAACTTCTGCAAAACGTCCCATTGCTTATAACCACTATTGATTTGTAAATAGGGATCCTCATTGGCAACTAACAGATCCTGTTGATTATCAACCGATCGTTTGGCATACTGATTCCGCAAACCAAAAGGCTCACCGTAGGATTTATTAATCCTCTCCCCCATTCTCAAATCCCCAAAATTACTCCAGGTAAAAGAACTTAGAGAAGCGAACTTCTTGCCACCCAAATTCACATCCACATGGCCCGTCATTTCAGTATTAGCAGAACCATAGCGAAGAAAAGCATTTCCACTGGCAAGCGTAGTTTCACGAAGTGCAGGATCGCGTGTATAAAAATGAATTACCCCACCGAGCGCATCACTGCCATATACAGTAGAAGAAGGACCAAACAATATTTCCGCTCTATCAAGAACCGTATTATCCATCGTGATAATGTTTTGCAAATGTCCTGCGCGATAGATCAGATTATTCATGCGCACGCCATCAATCACTAACAACACACGGCTAGCTTCAAAGCCTCGTAACATAGGGCTACCTCCGGATGTTTGTGCATTGAGGTTTCGAATAGTTTCTGTTGAAACCACACTTATTTGTTGCGCAACGTTTCTTCGTTGTTCTGGTATTTTATTGGCAGACACCACGACTTCATCCAGATAGGACGTTTTGGTAGTATCGGAAGTGTTTTTCCCATTTCCACTTTGTGCCATAGCAAGCGTAACATTACTCAAAAAGAGCAATGCATATAAACATTTCATACGAATCAATAATTAAATAAAGAGTACTCAGATACCTCTGAAGGAGGCTCCATCATTAAAAGAATAGCAATTGTTAAATTACCCTTGGCGGAGGTGTGGAGAGTTTAGGTGAGAAAGTGTGACAGGAGAAAGTGTGCACAGTGTTACCTGTTTCATAGCGTGACGCACCACTTTTCCAGTCGAAAAAACTACCTAAATAGGTAAGTCCAAAAAATTGGGTAACGGAAGATGGAATTGGTTTTTTATCTGTAGCACTTCTCTTAAGCACAGTCTGCAAAAATGAAATCAGATTATCTTCCGCCTCATCGTGCAAAGCAAAAATGATCACAGAATCAGTAGTCCTCTCAAGGCGCGCAATGTCATACATACGTCCCTCCACCTGAATTTCATCATCACCTCGTTTAACTTCTTCATAAGCAAGAGTGGAGAAGGTAAACTTGCTGAGTTGATGCTCCGGCAAATATTTTAGCTGAGTTTTGGCTTCTTTACGAATCTCGATTAACCGAAAAGCATAGTAGCCATAGAAGCCCAAGAAATTGAGGCTAAATAGAAACAAGACAAAAAAAGTAAAATATCGCTTCATCCTATTGGCACCCAAGGTACGCAATTTACGATTGACCCATAACTAGACCGACCCCATTTTCACAAGACTAACGTAACCCAGTAACCGTTGACATAAATTCTAGGCAAGCCAACCTACCTTCTTTATCTTTGGCCAGTAAGCACTATGACTGACATCAAAAAAGACATTGCAAAAAATACCCGTTGGTATCGAAAGCTGCATCGCTATGTTGGCTCTTGGCTATTGCTCATCTTTATCATTATCGCCATCACCGGATTGTTATTAGGATGGAAAAAACATTCTGGCGGAATCATTCTCCCCGATACTCAAAAAGGTTCGAGTACCAACCTCAGCGAATGGTTGTCTGTTGATTCGTTACAGACCCTTGCGCAGCAAGCCATTCATCAAAAGCTTCCTGGCTACAGCACTACTCTAGATCGAATGGATGTTCGCCCGGACAAGGGTACAGTAAAAATTAGTTTTAAGGATCACTTCTACGAAGTTCAGGTAGACGGTGCCTCCGGAGAGATTTTAGCGATTCGATACCCTTTTCAACATCAGCAATGGCTCTGTAAAACTTGGGTATACCACAGCAGCAGGACTGGGCTTATTATTTCTGTGTATTTCGGGCTTTTGGCTTTGGTATAATCCGAAGCGAATACGCAAACTAAAATAATTCCTACCTTGCGCCCTTTAATTTAATAGCATGGAGATTACAAAACACAAAGTGGCAGCCATCCACTACACATTAACGGATAACCAAGGCAATGTTCTTGATAGCAGCAGCGGTCGCGAACCTCTTCATTACATTCAAGGTATCGGTAACCTGATTTTAGGAATGGAAGAAGGCCTAGAAGGCAAAAAGAAAGGCGATAAATTTCAAATCAAAGTATCTCCTGAAAGAGGGTACGGTCTGAAAGATCCTGCCATGATGCAGAAAGTACCCGTTACCGCCTTTGGTGGAGAAAAAGTACAGGTCGGCATGAAGTTCCAAACCAATCAGGGACAAGTAGTAACGGTAACAGAAGTGAGTGCAGATACTGTAACCGTGGATGCCAACCACGAACTAGCCGGAGTTGAATTAAACTTCGATGTGGAAGTGATGGAAGTTCGCAATGCTACCGCAGAAGAAATCTCTCACGGACACGTACACGGTCCGGGTGGGCACCATCATTAAAAGTTGAAATTCAAGATTTAAAATTTCAGATTCCGTTTCTTAAAAAATTCGGAATCTGAAATTTGAATTTGATAATTACTCGTAGCGCAAGGAATGGGCAGGGTTCGCCATTGCTACTTTGGCCGAATGATAGCTTACCGTCAACAGTGCTACCAACAAACTTACCACAGCTGCAAATATGAGCGTAAGCATTCCAACCTCTACATGATAGGCGTAACTTTCTAGCCACCAATTCATAGCCCACCATCCGACAGGGCAGCCAATGAGCGAAGCAATACCTACCAGCATAACAAATTCTTTCGCCATCAGTCGAACCAAGCCAGTGGTATTCGCACCCAATACTTTTCTAACACCCAGCTCTTTAGTTCGCTGCTCAGCTGAATAGGCAGAGAGTCCAAATAAACCTAGACAGGAAATGATAATGGAGAGTACAGAGAAGTAATTGAATAACTTTCCGGTTCTATTTTCAGTCTTATACAAATTCTCCCAGTCAGCATCCATCACGTTGTAATGAAAAGGATAAGCTGCTGCATATTGCTTATTGATTTTTTCTAGGGCTGTAATGGCTTGCTGTACCTCCCCTGCTTTATGGCGTACAAAGAGAATGTTAAACCAATCCGGCTCAAACATCATAAACAAAGGCTCGACCTTAGTATGCACCGATTGAAAGTGAAAATCTTTGACTACTCCGATAATCTTTCCCTTTCGATCATCCCACACCGTTAACGGTTGTTCCGCAGCAGCATCAAATCCCATTACTTTTCGAGCAGCTTCATTAATAATAAAATTAGCCGTATCGGTTGGAAACTCTCTACTAAAGGCTCGACCCTCTACCAATTGCATTTGCATAGTGGAAATAAAATCCTCGTCCACAGAAAAGTTAGAGAACAAGATTCGTTCGTTTGGATCTTTGCCTTCCCACACCAGATTAGATGTAGAATTACCAAAATCAATAGGATTGGCACTGGAGAAAGAAACATTCTCAATGGAGGGATCCGCTGAAAGACTCTGGTAAATAGCTTCTTTATGCTTTTCCATATCACCTCGCATCTGCAGATAGAGTACATTCCCGCGATTGAAACCAATGTCCTTCGTTTGCACGAAATCCATTTGCTTAAACACTACCACCGTACTAATAATGAGGATGATCGAAAGTGAAAATTGCATAACGACCAACACTTTACGGAATCGTGCTGCACCTGTTCCGCTCTTCAATTGACCTTTTAATACGCTGCTGGGCTGAAACCCGGAGATATATAAAGCAGGATAACTTCCGGAAAGAAAACCTGTGAATAAGATAATACCTGTAAACAACAATGCAGACGGAACATCAATCAACGAAAGAGAGAGTTTCTTATCAGCAATCTCATTGAAGAAGGGCATTAATAAAACAGTAAGTCCTAAGGCCAGTGTACCTGAAAGAATCACCATCAATAAAGATTCGCCCAAAAACTGTGTGGCTAACTGATGACGAATGGCACCCACTGCTTTTCGCAAGCCTACTTCCTTCGCTCGCTTGGAAGCTTGGGCTGTAGTGAGGTTCATAAAATTGATACTCGCAATCAGCAGCACTAATATGGCTACTACAAAAAAGATACGCACATACTCAATGCGACCGCCCACTAATTGTCCGTTCTCAAATTTTCCGTAGAGGTAAGCATCCTGAAAGGGTTGAAGCAGAAATTCAATATTCGATTCAGGTTCATGTGTTTTTAGTTCCTCGACTAACTTTCTGCTAAATACTTCTGTGTCGGTACCCGCCACCAATTGCAAATTGGTTCGGATGTTATTGTTGCCCCACTGACTCAACCAGTTTTCATTTATCTTATAGTAGTAGGCGAAAGAAATTAGGAAATCAAATTTGACCGAAGAATTGGATGGAATCTCATCGAGTACGGCACTCACCGTAAAACTGTCCTGATTGTCCATCAGCAATACTTTCCCTAGTGGGTCTTCCTCTCCAAAAAACTTTTCAGCCATGGCTCTACTAATCACTATAGCGTACATGTCTTTTAAGGCAGTACTGGTGTCGCCTTTTGCGAGAGTAAAGGAAAACATTTTTAGAAAGTCAGGATCGACAAAGCGCCCCTCTTGATAAAAAGATTTATCATCCTTGCTGAACAGTCTGTTCTCGGGCCATGTAATGCGGGTGGCCAATTCTATCTCTGCAAACTTTTCCTTAATCACCGGAGCCATAGGACCAGGCGTAGAGGAGAATACAAAAATACTTCCGTTGGTATAGGTCTGTCGCTCCATCACACGATACAACTGGTCGTTGTTCACATGGAAGTCATCCATACTCATTTCATCCTTCACCCATAGCAGAATGGTAAGGCTGCAGGATATACCAAAGGCAAGTCCAAGAATGTTAATGAGTGAAAATGTTTTGTTGCGCAATAAATTGCGAACCGTGATGAGTAAATAATTTTTAAGCATGGTGGTAGTGTTGAATAAACAGACAAGTGCAACGTGTGGAAGTTGCATAGCCAGTACCTGACTTTTGGATAATGGTTACAGTGTGGTGTAAAAAAGCCATAAAAAAAGCATGCCGGTGAGGGCATGCTTTTAAAATTCTTTTCTACTTATTTATTCAAAACGCAACGATTCTATCGGATCAAGTTTGGAAGCTTTATGGGCAGGATAGTAACCAGATAGGAGACCCACACCAATACAAATAAGCATCCCTACAAGCATCCACATCCAGGGCACTACAAATTTGTCAATGCCAATCAAGCTGGAGATACCATTCCCTATGAGTATACCGAGTATGATACCGGCAATACCACCTAACACACAAACGACAATCGCTTCAATTACAAACTGCTGTCGAATACGAAGTGGCGTAGCTCCCAGTGCCTTTCGCACGCCTACTTCACGGGTGCGCTCGGTTACGGATACAAGCATAATATTCATCAAGGCAATAGAGGCTCCTAGTAGTGTGATAAATCCTACACCAAAACCACCCATGCGCAAGGCAGAGGTAATGCTCTCCAATTCCTCTGCAAGAGATTCGCTTTTCTCTAAGTCAAAAGAATTGGGCTTTCCAATTTCATCTCTTCGAATGGAGCGCATAATGCCTGTTGCTTCGCCCATGGCAAAATCCATCTTAGTAGGATCCGTAATACCTACCGAAATCTCATACCACAACTGGCGGCCTTTTGCCATTTGATTGGCCTTGATCAAAGGCACACACACCATGTTATCATAATTGTCATCCGCAATGTCTCCCTTCTCTTCCATCACACCTATTACGCGAAGCTTGCTTCCTAAGAAACTGATATCCTTTCCTATAGGATCCTGGTTTTCAAAAAGTGTTTGCGCCACTTTATAACCAATCACGGTTACTTGATTTCCATACTCCATCTCAAGACTTGAAAAATTTCGACCCTTTTCAATATCTGCTCCTTTCAACGCAAAAAATTCTTCATTGACACCCTTTACCTGTACGTTCTGGTTTGTCTTTTTTG
>LNEN01000182.1 GCA_001464155.1 Cytophagales bacterium Ga0077538
GTAGATCAGGATACGGAAGAAGCCAGGCTGAAATATGATAAGCCCTTGCACGTCATCGAAGGCCCTTTAATGGCCGGTATGAATGTGGTGGGTTAATTGTTCGGAGCGGGTAAAATGTTCCTGCCTCAGGTAGTGAAGAGTGCGCGCGTGATGAAGAAGTCAGTAGCCTACTTAACGCCCTTCCTGGAAGAAGAGAAGCGCAGAAGTGGTGTAGTGGGTAAACCGGCCGCCCGCATTTTGATGGCTACGGTGAAGGGCGATGTGCATGACATCGGGAAGAACATTGTGGGTGTCGTATTGGCCTGTAACAATTATGATGTAGTGGATTTAGGTGTGATGGTGCCTACCGATAAGATCATTGAAGCAGCCAAACGTGAAAAAGTAGATGTGATTGGCTTGAGCGGTTTGATTACTCCTTCGCTGGATGAGATGGTGCACGTAGCTAAAGAGATGCAGCGTGAAAAGATGACTTTACCATTGCTGATCGGTGGCGCTACTACCTCGCGCTTGCACACTGCGGTGAAGATTGATCCTGTGTACGATGGACCAGTAGTCTATGTATTAGATGCCTCACGTTCGGTGCCCGTTGCCAGTGAACTGATTAGCGAAACTACGCGTGATGCTTTTAAAGCAAAAGTTAAAGAGGAGTATAAAGCATTGCGTGCCGATCATGAGAGCCGCAAAGAGGGTAAGAATTACATACCGCTAACGGAAGCCAGAACGAATAAAACTAAAATCGATTGGAGTAAAACAACTTATACAAAACCAAATTTCCTGGGACGAAAGGAAATCATCGCCTATCCTTTAGAAGAAATCAGAAAGTATATTGATTGGACCCCTTTCTTTCAAACCTGGATGTTGGCAGGACGTTATCCTGGTATTCTGAAAGATTCCGTAGTAGGGATTGAAGCCACTAAATTGTTCAACGATGCCAATGCCATGTTGGATGAGATTGTACGCGAGAAGAGTTTACAAGCGAATGGTGTCATTGCTTTCTATCCCGCGCAGAATACACAAGATGATGTAGCACTGTTTACCGATGAAAAAGAGACAAGCTCTTTTGCTTCATTTCATTTCTTGCGCCAACAAAATAAAAAGGCACAGAACCTGCCCAATTTCTGCTTAGCGGATTTTGTGTCTCCCGACAAAGGAAAGGATTACATTGGCATGTTTGCCGTGACTACCGGTATAGGATTGGAGAAGTTAACAGCGAAGCATCAGGCTAATCACGATGATTATTCAGATATCATGGCGAAGGCCTTGGCGGATCGCTTGGCGGAAGCATTTGCTGAATGTTTGCACCAAAAAGTGCGAAAGGAATACTGGGGTTATGCGAAGGATGAGCAACTCTCCAACGAAGCGTTGATCGATGAAAAGTATGCAGGGATTCGTCCAGCACCTGGTTATCCAGCTTGTCCCGATCACACCGAAAAGAAATTGCTGTTTGACTTGTTACAAGCGGATAAGGTGGGTATACAATTGACAGAGTCGTATGCGATGTTCCCCGGTGCTGCGGTGAGCGGTTTTTATTTCTCGCATCCTGATTCCAAATACTTTGGCCTGGGTAAGATCGAGAAGGATCAGGTTCTTGATTACGCGAAGCGAAAGAACATGAAAGTAGAAGAGATTGAAAGGTGGTTGGCTCCGAATCTTAGCTACGATGCATAATTGACAATTATCAATGAACAATTGACAATGAGTAAATAAAGATAACACAACGAGTAATAACTGAAGATGAAGGTAATTGATCATATAAAAAACGCTAAAGGGAAAACACTTTTTTCATTAGAAGTATTACCACCTTTAAAGGGAGAGAATATCAGAACACTTTTTGATCACATGGATCCCTTGATGGAGTTCAAGCCTCCGTTTGTGGATGTTACCTATCACCGCGAGGAGTTTGTGTATAAGAAGCGCGAGAACGGTTTATTGGAAAAGAAATCCACTCGCAAGCGACCCGGAACAGTTGCCTTGTGTGCTGCCATCCAGAATCACTATAAAGTTGATACGGTTCCTCACATTATCTGTGGCGGCTTTACGAAAGATGAAACGGAGAATGCCTTGATCGATCTTCACTTTTTGGGAATCGAAAACGCACTTCTTTTACAGGGAGATGGTATCAAGAATGAGGGACGCTTTGTGGCAGATCCGGATGGCCATCGCTTCGCATCGGAATTAGTACAGCAGGTGGTAAACCTAAACAACGGAAAGTACTTAGATGAAGATCTATTGAATACAACACCGACTAACTTTTGCATTGGTGTGGCAGGCTATCCGGAGAAACATTTTGCCGCTCCCAACTTGAAGAATGATTTAAAGTATTTGAAGAATAAAGTGGATTTGGGTGCTGAGTTTATTGTTACCCAAATGTTCTTTGATAATCAAAAGTATTTTGATTTTGTAAAGCTTTGTAGAGAAGCGGGGATTACTGTCCCTATTATACCGGGTATCAAACCCATTACTACGAAGTCACAGACCAGCATACTTCCTACCATTTTTTACATTGATTTACCAGAGGAGCTTTCTGATGCCGTAGAAAAATGCAAGGACAATGCAGCCGTGAAAGAAGTAGGCATTGAGTGGACGGTGAAGCAAAGCAAAGAACTAATGAAAGCCGGTGTCCCTTCTTTGCACTTCTATTCCATGGGTAAGTCAGATCCTATCTATAGAATTGCCAAACAGCTGTTCTAGATTTTTACACTTTTTTGAATTGGGTAGCCACTACTAAGTCCTTGCTACCTGCCGTGTACTGGTAGAAACCGTTTCCGGATTTTACACCTTTGTGTCCGGCTTGAACCATGTTTACTAAGAGGGGACAAGGAGCATATTTAGAATTGCCGAAGCCATCGTGCAATACACGGAGAATAGATAAACAAACATCTAATCCAATAAAGTCGGCCAGTTGCAAAGGTCCCATCGGGTGTGCCATGCCCAGCTTCATGACGGTATCAATTTCTTCCACACCCGCTACGCCTTCGTATAAGGAGTAGATGGCTTCGTTAATCATCGGCATCAGAATACGATTCGCCACAAAGCCCGGATAGTCATTTACTTCTACCGGAACCTTCTGCAGCTTCTTCGACATATCCATGATCGTAGTGGTGACAGCATCACTCGTATTGTAGCCACGAATTACTTCTACCAACTTCATTACAGGCACAGGATTCATAAAGTGCATACCAATTACCTTATCGGGACGTTTGGTGACAGAGGCGATCTTCGTGATAGAAATAGAAGAAGTATTTGTGCTTAAGATGGCCTCTGCTTTCGCATGAGCATCCATCTCTTTAAAAATGTTCAACTTCAAGTCTACGTTTTCGGTGGCCGCTTCTACGACTAAATCAGCGGTAGCAACTCCATCTTTTATCTGAGTGTATGTTTGGATGTTGGCTAGGGTTGCTTTCTTACCTTCTTCGGTAAGTGTTTGCTTTGCCACCTGGCGGTCAAGATTTTTTTCAATAGTACCGAGTGCTTTCTTCAACGCCTCTTCAGAAATATCAATCAGGGATACGCTATAGCCATGCTGGGCAAATACGTGCGCAATGCCATTCCCCATAGTACCTGAACCGATAACCGCGATATTTTTCATATTTTGACTTCTTAAATCGTTTGCGAGCGCAAATATAATTCATATCCGCAGGCAGAAAAGATGCAGGTTAAAATCTTATCGATTTAAGTCAGATAAAAGGCTGAGGTATTGTCGTGGAACAAAGCATAGCTTGACTGATGGCTAATGAGTAATCAGCTTTAGAATGTAATTTAAGAAGAGCTTAGATTAAGCCTGTCCGCGTAAATGAGGTAAGATTTTATCACCCGCTTTAGAAACATTCAGCTTCATAATGTCGGTGGGCGTTTCACACAAAATGGCGCGACCGCTATAAATGGCAATGGGCGCGCGCAATAATTGTGGATTACGAGCCAGCACCTCTAACCATCCATCCATGGTGTAGGAGTTGTCACCTACCTTTGACTTATAATCAGGGTGTGATTTGTCTAACAATTCACTTGGAGCGATTCCTAGCATCGTTACCACTTCTTTCCAGTAGGTAGGAATTAATTTGTCATGCAAGGCATCCACTTCGTGAATATGGCTGCAGATGTCTTTGGCCATGGCCCTGGTTTGCTTGCCTGAATTAGACTGAGGATTGAATAAGAGAAAAAGCTCATTTGGATGAAACTGCATATGCTCTCTGGTTTACGTTGATGGAAGTTAACCAAAAAAGCCACTGAATCCAATATAGTTCAGGACTAATGCCAGGCATGACCCGTTCAATGATCCTTATGGACCTTTGTGATGTCAGGCGTTGTTGCTTTGAGAATGTTAAACCACTAACTGGATGGAGATTTTCTGTCTGGAGACTATTTTACTTGTACTTCCTTGGCTATGCCCATGGCGTTGAATCGAATCTCTAATTGGACAGACACAGAATCCTGTACACCGCAGTTTTTCCCGGGTGTTAAGTTGTAAGAGTAGAATTTTTGATTTCGTTCAAAAAGCTCATTGCCATCGGGTCTTCCTAGCAATTGAACGATTTGCATTTCTTTTAACGTGAGTAATTTTTCACGTTGCGAACGAATGGCTTCTACCATTTCTTTTCGATCTCCCTTGCATCCATTTCTGTCGTCTTTCCAACGAGTCGTATCGATGTTATCTAACGTTGGCATGGGGGTGCCGCACGAAAAAAGCAAGACAAGACTAAGCAGTACGAAGACGTTTTTCATTTGTGGCGATCGAGTAGAACCAAAGAACAGAAATAAGTAAGTAAGCAACGGACAACAGGTGCAAAGAAGTAGACCAATTGTTTACGTAGGCAAGAACAGAAAGTAGAATAGGGTAGGACACAATTCTAAACCATTCGGAATAATACGCCCAGGTTCGTTTTTCGAAAAGAACGCCACAATTTACCACGGTGAGGGTAATGAGAAGAGCAATAAAAACCTTTTCACTCATCGCAAAGCCTTCCTGCTTAAACAAGAACAAAGCAGTACCAGTCAGACAGAGGATGTACTGAAACAACACATAGAGATTCAACGACATGGGAGAGGGCGTATCGTATTTGTGATACGTACGCTCATCTACCTCCGGTACAGGTCGCGGTCCACCTAACTCTTTTGGCAGCCATCCGGGCTTGCTGAAAATGTAAATGATCTTATCGGTCCATTTAGGAATGCGCTTCAGATCTTGAGCCATGTCTGCATAATGACTAAAGTTAGCAAAGACAGCATTCCAACTGTTGATAGGCTTGGTAATGCCATAAGTGGGATGTTCTTCTTCTTCCTGAAAGGTGCCAAACATCCGATCCCAGATAATGAGAGAGCCCGCATGGTTCTTATCAATGTACTTGGGGTTGCGACCGTGATGTACGCGGTGATGAGACGGAGTGTTAAAGATCAGTTCGATGGGCCAGGGCAACTTTTTGATCAATTCAGTATGTATCCAAAATTGATAGAGCGTATTCAACGCAGAGATTAATACAAAATCTGTCGTGTCAAAACCTAAGAAAGCAATGGGTAGGCTGAAAGCGAAAGTCCACACCACCTGAAGGGAGCTTTGACGGAGCGCTACCGACAAATTATACTCTTCACTTTGATGGTGAACTACATGACCACCCCAAAACAAGTTTACCTCATGACTCATGCGGTGCGCCCAATAGTAAGCGAGGTCGACTAAGAGTACAAGGCCCAACCAATAGAGCCAGCTCCGCTCCAGTGTAAAGAAGGCAAAGTTTTCAAAGAGGATTTGATAGACACCCACGGCCAAAATCTTTAAAAAGAGACCAGAGAGTTGCGAAGTGATGCCACAACTGAGGTTGGCAATGGCATCCGGTAAACGGTACAATTCTTTGTGGCTGATGCGCTCTATGACTAATTCAATTCCCATCAGAATAAAGAAGATGGGGATGGATAAAACAATGGGATTTAAGTCCATGTGAATTCTACGGGTGAAAATATCGGTGTTAAAATACGGTATTTATTATCATTTTTGCGCGACAAAAATTAGTCTATGATCGCTGTTCGCATTTTTCGTTCTGTTTGGTTTTTATCGGTGGTGGTAGTGTTGGCGGCCTTGCTGTATCAGTATGCCAGCTGGCCGGAAGAGGTGGTGATCGGGCAGGGGGATATTAACTTTATTACACTGAGTCGTGATGCCTTTTTCTATACGTCATTGGTGATTTTGGCCTTTGTGAATGTAACGGTTTACATCTCCAGAACTTTTGCCAGCAACGTAGATGCTTTTGTAGCCTGGTTTTACGGCTTTGTGGCCGTCATCAACTTTTTTCTCATCATTGCCCTGAGCTTCATTAGCTTGTTTAACAGCAGCGAAAACTACCGCTTCGGAGAAATAGGCTTTATTATTTACGGAAGTCTCTTTTTAGTTGGCATGTGGCTAATCGGTGGCTTATTCTATTGGTTTGCACAGAAAAAGCGTTCTTAAATCCTTCCTCTTTCTCAACTCTACTTGTAAGATATTCAGTTGGTTACGACATTTTACTTACAGTAAAATTAAGGCACTTCGTTGTGCGTGTTCTGAGTAATTCATGCCCGCAAGTCTTTGCTTTATAAAATGACAATTGCTGTCATTTATCGAAAAGACTTGAACCCCCAATTATTTCGTACTAAACAATTCTTATAAATTCGCGCAAGACTATAGCCTATAGTCATTTTTTAAACGCTTGTTCTTACGTTCTATGGCAAAATCACCAGATGTTTTTGAGTATAACGAGTCCAGTATACGCTCGCTTGATTGGCGGGAGCATATTCGACTGCGTCCGGGTATGTATATCGGTAAGTTGGGCGATGGCTCGGCTAAAGATGACGGTATCTATGTACTTGTAAAAGAGGTAGTTGATAACTGTATTGACGAACACATGATGGGCTATGGAAAGACCATTGATGTGACGATTACGGATTCCAAAGTAGTCGTTCGCGATTACGGTCGCGGTATACCCTTGGGTAAAGTGGTAGATGTGGTTTCCAAGATCAACACGGGTGCCAAGTACGATTCAGGTGCATTTCAGAAGTCCGTTGGTTTGAATGGTGTGGGTACGAAGGCGGTAAACGCCCTTTCTAACTATTTCAAGGTGCAGGCTTTCCGCGAAGGACAAACCAAACTTGCGGAGTTTAAAAAGGGAGTTTTAACAACTGATCCGAAGCCAACCAAAAGTGACGAGAAGAACGGAACACTGGTTGAGTTCGAGCCGGACAACTCCATGTTTAAAAACTATCATTTCATTCCGGAATACCTGGATGATTTGATGTGGAATTATGCCTATCTGAATGCGGGCCTTACCATTAATTATAATGGACAGAAGTTCTACTCAAAAGATGGTTTGCTGGATTTGCTAAAGCAAAAAACAGAGCCCGAAGAACTTCGCTATCCGATTATACATTTTAAAGGCGATGATATCGAGGTTTCCCTCACTCATGGAAACCAATACGGGGAAGAATATTACTCCTTTGTAAACGGACAAAATACAACGCAGGGTGGAACCCACCTGGCCGCCTTCCGTGAGGGTATTGTGAAGGCAGCACGCGATTTCTACAAAAAGGATTTTGATGCATCGGATATACGCGCTTCTATTATTGGTGCAGTCGCCATCCGTGTGCAAGAGCCGGTGTTTGAGTCTCAAACCAAAACTAAATTAGGGTCCATCACTACTTCTCCTGAGGGAGGAGTAAGTATTAAGAACTTTGTAGTGGATTTCGTTTCCAAGGAACTGGAAATTTATCTGCACAAAAACCCGAGTACAGCCGATGCACTGTTAAAACGCATTACCCAATCAGAGCGCGAGCGCAAAGAAATTGCTGGTATTAAGAAACTGGCTAACGAACGCGCGAAGAAAGCCAACCTGCACAATAAAAAGCTACGTGACTGCCGCTATCATTTAGATGAGAAGAATGAGAAAGGCTTAGAGTCGATGATCTTCATCACCGAGGGGGACTCTGCCAGTGGTTCTATTACTAAATCCCGTAATGTGGAATTGCAGGCAGTGTTCAGTTTGCGCGGTAAGCCTTTGAACTGCTACGGTCTTACGAAGAAAGTAGTGTATGAAAATGAGGAGTTTAACCTCTTGCAACATGCCTTGAACATTGAAGATGGCATGGAAGGTTTACGCTACGACAAAGTGATTATTGCTACTGATGCCGATGTGGATGGTATGCACATTCGCTTGTTGCTCATGACTTTCTTCCTGCAGTTCTTCCCGGATCTCGTAAAGGCCGGACACGTATTCATTTTAGAAACACCTTTGTTCCGTGTGCGCAATAAGAAAGAAACGATCTATTGCTACAGCGAAGAAGAAAAGCAAGCAGCGATGGTGAAAATTGGCACCCGGCCAGAGATCACACGCTTCAAAGGCTTGGGTGAAATTTCTCCGGATGAGTTTGGTAATTTTATTGGGGAAAATATTCGCCTGCAACCCGTACTACTTCATAAAGACAGCCACTTACAAAAGTTGTTGGAGTTCCGCCAGGAGTTCATCATCGGTAACCTGCGCATTGAACTGGATAAGGTTGAACCAACGAAAGAAGAGCTTACAGAATCTGAAATTTAATAGTTATCTGTTATTCGTTATCAGTTAATAGAACTCATAACGGATAGCTGACAACTGATAACCATTTGTTATGAGTAAAAAAGCATCAAAAAATATAACGCCTCTTATCAACTCTGCTGAAGACAATGCCACTGGCATTAATCTCTCCATTGGTATTGATGGCTTATATCAGAATTGGTTTTTGGATTATGCATCTTATGTAATTCTGGAGCGTGCGGTTCCGCGCATTGAAGACGGTTTTAAACCCGTGCAGCGCAGAATCATGCATGCCTTAAAAGAGATGGACGATGGACGCTTTAATAAAGTGGCCAACGTAATCGGTAACACCATGCAGTACCATCCACACGGGGATGCCTCCATTGGTGAAGCGATTGTAAACATCGGACAAAAGGATTTATTAATTGAAACCCAGGGTAACTGGGGGGATGTACGCACAGGAGATGGTTCTGCAGCACCGCGATACATTGAAGCACGCTTGTCCAAGTTCGCGTTGGATGTGGTGTATAACGCCCAGACTACCGAGTGGCAATTGTCGTACGATGGTCGTAAGAAAGAGCCCGTTACACTTCCTGTAAAATTCCCTTTGCTACTTTCACAAGGAGTAGAAGGAATTGCGGTAGGTCTATCCACTAAAATTCTTCCGCATAACTTCTGTGAACTCATCAAGGCATCGATCGATGTGCTTCGCGAGAAGAAGCCAAAGATATTTCCTGATTTCCCTACGGGAGGTATTGCTGACTTTACCGAATACAACCAGGGCTTACGCGGTGGTAAGATAAAAGTCCGTGCAAAGATTGAGATTGTTGATAAAAAGACCTTAGCCATACGCGAGATACCTTACTCGACCACGACTACCTCTCTGATGGAGTCGATTGTGAAGGCGAGTGAGAAGGGGCAGATCAAAGTAAAGCAGGTGGTAGACAACACTGCCAAGGATGTAGAGATTCAGATTCACTTACAGCCGGGACAATCTCCGGAGGTGGCCATTGATGCTTTATACGCTTTTACAGATTGTGAGATTTCGATTTCTCCCAATGCTTGCGTGATCATTGAAGACAAGCCGACTTTTATGCCGGTGAACGAAATGCTGAAGTACAATACGGAACAAACCGTAAAGTTACTGAAGCAGGAGTTGCAGATCAGACGCGATGAGTTGATGGAGAAGATTCTCTTCTCTTCCCTCGAAAAGATATTTATTGAGAAACGTATCTATCGCAACATTGAAGACTGTGAAACTTTCGAAGAAGTAATCTCTACGATAGATAAGGGATTAAAACCCTATAAGAAGCAACTTTATCGCGAGATTACCCGTGAGGATATTCTTCGTCTTACAGAAATTAAAATCAAACGTATTTCTAAGTTCGACTCTTTCAAGGCAGATGAGCTGTTAAAGGATTTGGAGAAGGAGTTGAAGCAAACACTTCATCACTTGCGTCACCTGACCGACTATGCAATCTCTTATTACCAGAACTTACTCGACAAGTATGGTAAAGGGCGTGAGCGTAAAACAGAGATCAAGAGCTTCCAGTCAGTAACAGCCGTAGAAGTAATTGCCAACAACCAGAAATTATATGTAAACCGTGAAGACGGTTTCATCGGATGGAGTTTGAAGAAGGATGAATACATCTGCGATTGTTCGGAGTTGGATGATGTGATTGTTATCCGCAAGGATGGCAAGGCCAAAGTCTCTCGTATTCAGGAGAAGGTGTTCATGGGTAAGGATATCTTATACGTAGGCATCTGGAAGAAGGGCGATGACCGGATGATTTACAATGTCATTTATAGTGATGGCAAAACAGGCGCAAGTTTCGCCAAGCGCTTTGCTATACCGGGCGTAACACGCGAGAAGGAATACCCGATTGCTACCGATGACAAGAATTCAAAGATTCACTACGTGAGTGGTAATCCTAACGGTGAAGCAGAAACAGTAGAAGTGAAGCTGTCGCAATCCAGTACAGCGCGTAAAAAAATCTTTGAGTATGACTTTGCTGAGTTAGAAATAAAAGGACGAGGCGTAAAAGGAAATACCATAACCAAATACCCTGTGCGAAGAGTCGATTTTCTCAAAGCAGGTGGTTCGACCTTAAGCAAGTTGAACTTGTGGTACGATGAAGCCTCTGGTCGTTTGAATAAAGACGAACGCGGGCGCTACTTGGGTAAGTTTGATGGCGATGATCAGATCATAGCGTTTATGCGCAACGGTTCGTACAAGATTACCAATTACGAATTAACCAATCGTTACGAACCTGAAAAGGTCTTGCGTTTGGAAAAATTAAGTCCAAAGAAAGTAATCTCAGCTGTCTACGTAGATGGAGAAAGTAAACAGTATATGGCCAAGCGCTTTATCATTGAGACAAGCACGGCCGACAAAGAGTTTGGATTTATATCTGAAGGTATTGGTTCAAGACTAGTAGTGGTTACTACTTCTGAAACGCCAGAAATTGAAGTGGAAGAGTCTAAAGGAAAGGATAAGGGCAAGAGCACTGAAGTAATTAATCTGGAGGACATTGTGGATGTAAAGGGCTGGAAAGCCTTAGGTAATCGACTTTCACAAAATAAAGTTACGAAGGTGAGTTTGGTGGAAGAGGAGGAAGAAGTGAGTGGCCCTGAGGAAACTGAAGATGACGAGACTCCTGATGAACAGGCGTCAAAAAAAAAACAGAAGCTGAGCCCATCATCGAAGAAGACGGACAAGTCAGTCTCTTCGAAGGTCCTAAAAAAGAAGAGCCCGAAGAAGGTAGAGAGCAAGCGCCCAGCTACCAGCAAAAAAGTGAGCCCGTCAAAAAAATCAAAGTCGAGCAAAAAAGCCTCTTCGGTGAAAGCAGCCAAGCCGGTGGCGAAGAAGGCGGTAAAAAAGGTGATAAAGAAAGTAGTGAAGAAGAAACGGTAAATCGTAAGGAAGTAAAGGGTGAGGAGGAAAAGAAGGACGATGATGATAAGGCTTTTGGAGTAGGTGAGTCTACAGAGTGGAAGTTTTAAGGGTTTTCGACTTATGCTTGACAATGGTTGATTTTATAACCTGAGTTATATTCTTGTACTCCTAAAATTGATTCAATAAGACACCACTGTCATGCCGAACTTGTTTCGGCATCTTGCAACAACTTTTCGATAGATGCCGAAACCTGCCTCTGCCGAAACGGCTCCGTGCAGGCAGGTAAATTCGGCGTGACATTATTTTTTGATTTCTTATCTTTTTCTAATAGGGATTGAAACGCTCAGAATATTTTATAATTAGCGTTCAAAATCGTAAATCGTAGAGGATAACTTGTAAATCCTCCTGCTATGTCTCCCTACCTGGCTGAATTTTTTGGTACCCTTCTTATTGTTTTACTAATTGATGGCGTGGTGGCCGGTGTTATTCTAAAAGGCACCAAGTCCGAAAACGCAGGCTGGCTCACCATCGTATTTGCCTGTGGCATTGCAGTAACCTTGGCGATCTATGCCGTGGGGGATGCCAGCGGAGCACATTTAAATCCAGCCTTAACCATTGCCTTAGCATCCATTGGTAGTTTTTCGTGGGACTTAGTTCCGGGTTATTGTCTGGCGCAGTTTGCGGGTGCTTTTGCAGGAGCCACCTTAGTTTGGCTTCACTATCTACCGCATTGGAAAGTAACCGAAAATCAATCAACCAAGCTGGCTGTTTTCTGTACAGCCCCCGCTATTAGACATACGCTTGGTAATCTTATCAGCGAAGCTTTAGGTACAGCTCTCTTGGTGTTAGCAGTGCTCTTTATCGGTGTCAATAGCTTTACCGAAGGATTGAAGCCCATCGTGATTGGTGCACTTATTATCTCGATAGGTCTTAGTCTTGGAGGCACTACGGGTTTTGCCATTAACCCCGCTCGCGATTTAGGACCTCGTCTCGCGCATTTCTTATTACCCATACACGGTAAAGGTCATTCGGATTGGTCCTATGCCTGGGTGCCTGTAGTGGGGCCTCTCCTTGGAGGCTTGGCAGGGGCCTGGATTTATCAGTTGCTCTTTGTGTGATCAGTTATAGGTTAATTGTTATTGGTTATTTGATAACTTGTAACTGATAACTAATCACTTTTAACTACTAACAAGGCCATGTCCTTCTCCTTCACCACGCGTCAACACTTGCTTGATAAGCTTGATACAGAAGTCTATGACTTGTTGATCATTGGGGGTGGCATAACGGGAGTGGGTATAGCCTTGGATGCTGCCACGCGCGGACTCAAAACAATTTTGGTGGAGAAGAATGATTTTGCCTACGGCACCAGCAGTCGTTCGACTAAGCTTATCCACGGTGGATTACGCTATCTTAAACAATTTGAGTTTGCACTTGTAAAAGAAGTAGGAAGCGAGCGCGCCATTGTACACAACATTGCTCCTCATTTAGTATTGGCTGAGAAGATGTTGTTGCCCTTGAGTGAGGGTAGAGGATTGGGAGTGTTCTTAACTTCGTTCGGTCTAAAACTATACGACTGGTTGGCGGGAGTGAAATTGGCTGACCAGCGGAGAATGTTGACGCGTAAGATACGCAGAATACAGAACCGATGATGCACGCCTTACCATCGAGTTGGCAAAGACAGCCGTAAAAAATGGTGCACACTTGCTTAGCTATACCAAAGCCCTGTCTTTTTTGTATGAAAACGAAAAGGTAGTGGGCGCTCAAGTGGAAGATGTATTCTCTGGAAAAACACATACTATTAAAGCGAAAGCCATCATCAATTCAACCGGCCCTTGGGTAGACGAACTTCGGGAATTAGATAAATCCAAAAAAGGAAAAACACTGCATCTAACAAAGGGAGTACACATTGTTGTAGCGCACCGTAAGTTCCCCATTAGTCAGGCCATCTATTTTGATGTGCCTGGTGGTAGAATGATTTTTGCAATTCCTCGTGGTAAGACCACCTATATCGGCACAACAGACACCGAGTATCACGCAGCCATTGATGAAGTGAGTGTATCAAAGGCAGATGCGGTTTATTTGT
>LNEN01000183.1 GCA_001464155.1 Cytophagales bacterium Ga0077538
TGCTGTAGGCTTGTTCTACTTCTTTTTTGAAAATCTCTAATTTTTCTTTTTGCACCAGGTTGATGGTACACCCTCCAAAGCCACCACCCATCATGCGGGCACCTGTGATAGAGTGATGCTTCGCAAGGTCTACCAAAAAATCCGACTCTTCACAACTCACTTCGTAGGCCTTACTTAATCCTTCGTGTGTTTTGTACATCAGGGCTCCGAACGCAGTGAGTTTATTTTCTTTCAACAAGTTGGCGGCTTGTTGCGTGCGCTCAATTTCTTCGACAATGAAAGAACAACGACCATACGTTTCTTCCGACAAATGAGGTTTGTAAGATTCTAAAAGTTGGCTACTAACATCGCGCAGACTTTTTACATGCTTCTGTTCTTGTTGAAGGATAGCCACACCTTCTTCACACGACTCTCTTCTTTTATTGTATGCCGAGGAGGCCAGTGAGTGCTTCACCTTCGTGTCAATGAGCAATACTGCGTGATCAGTGAGTGCTAAAGGAAAATATTCATGGTTAAGACTTTTGCAATCGAGCAGCATCACGGCATTCTTCTTACCAAACAAGCTGGCGTATTGATCCATGATGCCACACTTTACTCCGGCAAAATTGTGTTCGGAATATTGTGCGATTTTCGCTAAAGCAAGTCTGTCTAGTTTATAGTTGTATAATTCATTGATCGCAAAAGCAAAGGCGCTGCATAATGCGGCAGAAGAAGAGAGCCCTGCACCAACCGGGATAGTGCTAGAGAAAAGAGCATTGATTCCTTGCGGTGTAAAACCAAGGTGTTGAAAACCTGCGAACACACCTTGAATGTAAGTAGACCAGTCATTGCTCGGTTTCAGGTCTCCAAGAGTAAAGTGTCTTTCTTCGGGTAAGTCACAGGCAACAACAGAGCAGGTAGCACTCCCCGATTTACAGATATAGAGGGAAACAGCTTTGTCAATAGCCGCAGGCATCACAAAACCATCATTATAATCCGTATGCTCGCCAATCAGGTTGATGCGACCGGGAGCTTGAACCACCAAGGGTATGGCAGCGAAGCGTGTTTCGAATTGATCTTTTAGCGCATTAATCATTTTTTCGCAAGCTCCAGCCTAATGTTCCAAGAACAAGTACTAAAACAAGCCAGGAGGAAGCCATGCTTACTTTGTTACCGATGTAATAGGGCGCAGGTTTAAATTCAAATACGATCGTATGATTCCCTGCCGGAATAGGAAGCGCGCGCAATACATAGTCAGCGCGTAAGATGCTTGCTTCCTTCCCATCGATGGTGGCCACCCAACCTTTTGGGTAATAGATTTCCGAGAACACGGCCAATCCATCTGCTGTGCTTGAACTTTCGTAAGTAAGTTGGTTAGGCTTGTAGTTGACGAGTTTGATGCTGGCAGTCGAATCTGCTTGAAGGGCACTCACCTTAAAGGCAGAAGCATCAATCACAGCAGTAGTTTTCGTATTGATTGTTTGAAGGGCGGTTAGCTCCTCAGTAGGAGAGTTGACTTTCAACACATCCTTCACAAACCAGGCAGCGCCATTGGTGGAGGGCAGTGGAATGACGTTGTTGCGCTCATTGCCGTAGGTAACATATTTTACATTCAGCATATTCATCACATGGTAAGAGTCAAAGCGAGGTGTGCCTGCCTGAAGATCGCTGATGAATCTGTTGGTTTCTTTGAACAAGACAGAATCGTACAAATCCTGGTAACGTCTCATTTTAGCTCCGTGATATCCACCAATGGATTGATGAAAATAAGAAGTGCGTGCCTCGGAGAAGGTGCCTTGTAAATTGTATACTCGGTAATGTGATTTATCTTTTAAGATTTCTGTATCGGCCTCGGTTGTAGCAAAGAAGGTATTGCCTCGTTTGCGGACATAATTCTCCTTTGAAAAATAGCGCGAATCCACACCCGCCAGGTCAATCATCATGAGGAGACTAAAAGCAATAGCCACCACATAATCTTTGACGTATCGTTGCAGGCTCGCCCATACCACCACGCTGAAAATAAGAATGAACCAGAAAGAACGCCAGGCATCACTTCTAAGAAGAGAAGTGCGATCTTCCTGCAGTGCCTTTATCAACCAAACAGGCAACTGACTTTCTCCTTCAGCAAGGAAGGATCCAAAACCTCCTGTAATGGCGAGTAGCAGACAAAGACCCCCAACAAGGGAAACAGGCCAGATTAATTTTTTCTTCACTTCCGCCCACGACTGGGCCAGCAGTTTCTCTAATCCTAATAATCCCAATAAGGGCATGGCGAACAGAATGAGTAATAAGGCAAAGGTTACCGATCTGAATTTGTTGTAGGCGGGCAAATAATCAAACAGGAAATAATTAAAACTTTCGAAGCTGCTTCCCCAACTCATCATTACTCCTAAAACACTTACCGGTACTAACCAGGCAACATATTTTTTATCAGCGAAAGCGATGCCTATCGCAAAGAGTAAACACACCAAGGCACCCGCATAATAGGGGGCAGTGTTCATCTGTGGTCCCCAATAGGATCGTGTGTAGGGAGCTAGTTGATTGGCCGTTTGTTCATCCCCCGAACGCATCAAGGCCTGATAGGTCTTGCTTTCTGGATCTTGCACTAAATAAGAAGCGGTGGCTCCTCCATAAAAATTCGGAATGAGTAAGGTCATCGGTTCCCAGAGGCCGTTGCTGTATTGAAAAGCATAGGCTTTGTCAAGACCTTGTGAATTGCTAGAAGGCGTAGTTTTGCTAACAAGTTCTGACTTACCACGAATGGTATAGGGCGAGTATTCTTGAACGGCCCACAGTGTACCGAAGAAGGTGCCTACTGCAATGAGTGCGGCAGGTATGAGCAAAACAACATTTGTAACAAGTGCTGGTATTTTCTTTTCGCGAATGGCGATCACAAGTTGCATGATTCCGTAGCCTAATACGATGATCAATAAGTAGTAGGTAATTTGCACGTGGTTCTCACGAAAGTGAAGAGCCAAGCCTGCGGTAGTGACACCAAAGCCGAGGAGGCGTTTATTTGAAAAGACGAGGTGAATGCCCGCCATTACTAAGGGCATAAAGGCAATGGCTCCAATGCGTCCATTGTGGCCAGCGCCTAAACCAATGAGCATGTACGAAGAGAGACCAAAAGCGAGCGCTCCTCCGATAGCTAAATACGGTCTTATGCCGAATGCCAGAAGTAAAATGTAATAACTGATAAAGGCTGCAAAGATATTGCTGATCGGATGGGGTAAGGCTAGGGTAAGTGACTGCTTTAAAAAAGCAATGGCCTGCGTGCTCCATTGAACGGATATGAGATAGGCGGGCATGCCACCAAACATACGATTGGTCCATAATGCCTCTTCACCTGTTTGCTGGCGATAGTCTGTGATTTCTTTAGAACTGCCTTGGAATTGCTGTATGTCAGGTTGCTGTAAAACTTTACCATCAAAGAAAATGGGGTTGAAGAAGAACAGCGTTACTAAAAAGAAGGTCAGGATGGCGAGGGCATGTGGGAGCACATGTTCTACAAAACGGATTTTTTTCATGTGTGCAAATTATAAAAAAACCTTTGCCGGATTTGGGTCGGAATAGGCGAATGTTCCAAAGTCCTGAGGTTCCTTCAACAAATCTTTCAAAGAGCTGTCTTTTCTATCTCATCTCAGCATTTTCACCTATCTTAATCCTAAAATCACCGCTCCCGTATAGGTTTTGCATGGCATAGCTCTTTCTAGCATATTTCATTTCTAGTGGATGCGGAACCTCGTTGTCTTGCTCGTATTGGTACTTCCGGTACTGGTCTTTGCGCAAGACGATAAGCCACTCGCTCCCGTAACACGAACGTATGCCATCACCAATGTCAATATTATTCAGGCTCCGGGCCGGAAAGTAGACATGGGCACGGTTTTAATCAAAGATGGTATCATTAAATCAGTTGGCAAAAATATCTCCATCCCTGCCGATGCTATTGTGATTAAAGCGGACAGCATGTATGTGTATGCAGGCTTTATCGATGGCTTGTCGCGCGCAGGTGTGGTGAAGCCGAAAGAAGAAAATAATCGGGAACGTCCCAAAGATCCGGGCAACCCAACACCCGAGCGTGCAGGAATAACACCACAAAATGATGTTAGAAATTCCTTAGGCATTAATGAAAAATCCATTGAGGAGATGCGCTCTATCGGGTTCACCACAGCCCATGTTGTGCCCTATGGTGGAAGGACAATCCGTTGACCACATGGTACTTTCACCGAAAGTTTCTTTCTATTCTGAGCTAAGTCCTGCACAGCGTGTATATCCGGCCACCGTAATTGGTGTGATGGCAAAGTTCCGCGAATTGTACAAACAGGCTAGTTTAAGTAAGAATTACGAAACCTTGTACGCTTCCAATCGCAATGGTTTAGAAAGACCTGCTACTGATCGCGTGCTCGAAGCTTTTTATCCAGTCATCGACAAGCGTTCGCCTGTATTATTTAAGTCCGAGAAAGTATTGGACATACAGCGCGTGCTCACCTTGCAAAATGATCTTGGCTTCACCCTCATGCTGGCAGATGTAAAGGAAGGTTGGGATGTTATCAATAAAATTAAGGCCGCCAATGCCAAGACATTCTTAAGCTTGGATTTACCTGAAGAAAAGAAAGAAGAAAAGAAGGATGATAAAGCCAAGAAGGAAGAGAAACCCAAAACAATAACAGACCTAGAGAAAGAAGCCTTGGAAAAACGCAAAGCTGATTTCATGGCTAAGTATACTGCACAGCCCAGCACTTTTCAAAAGGCAGGTATTACCTTTGGTTTCTCTACGTTGAGTGCGAAGTCAAAAGACATTCCATCTAACTTGAGAAGAATGATTGCTGCGGGACTTACCGAAGATCAAGCTCTGGCTGCACTGACCACCAACCCTGCACAATTGCTTGGACTCAGCGACCGCTTAGGCACCATTGATAATGGCAAAATGGCGAACCTGGTGATTAGCGATAAGCCTTACTTTCATGAGAAAGCAAAAGTGCGCTATGTGTTTGTAGATGGAGTACTCTATAAGCAAGAAGTAAAGGAAGAGAAGAAAGGTGATAAGGATGGTAAAAAAATAGAAGCAAAGGGCTCTTGGTCTTATTCGACTGAAACACCACAAGGTACCAATACCGGTAAGATTAAGTTGAAGAATGACGGAGGCACTTACTCAGGTACTATCACCAGCAATATGTCCGATGCAGAAACAGAGATGAAGGATATAGCACTAGATGGCAATAAACTCAGCTTCAGTTTCGATTATAAAATGGGAACGAATACGGTAAAGATTGATGTGTCGCTTACGCTGGACGGAGATTCTTTTGAAGGATCCATGGCGGTTGGCACCTTTGGTAGTTTCCCCATGAAGGGCACTAAAGATCCTGGACTTTAATTTTTAATGGAAGAGAGTATGAAATACCCATGCGCTGTCTGCATCCGCAGGAGTAACATAAAGCTTGGCGTATTCCATAGGACAACTAAAATTAGTAACACATGAAAAAGATACTCAGTAGTTTATTCTTGCTCGCCTTGTTGAGTCCCGCCTGGGCACAAGTGCAACGCGGCAACCTACTCATCAAAAACGGAACGGTGATTACCATTACAAAGGGTAATCTGGAGAACACCGATGTGTTGGTGAAAGATGGAAAAATAAGTCAGATCGGAAAGGGCATTGTGGCTCCTACCGGCTATCAGGTAATTGATGCCACCGGAATGCATGTGATGCCGGGCATTATCGATGCGCACTCGCACATAGGACTTTCTACCATCAACGAAGCAACACAACCCAACACGGCACAAGTGTGGACGGGTGATGCGGTAGATCCTATGGATGTTTCCATTTACCGCGCCTTGGCGGGTGGTGTTACCATTTCTCACGCCATGCACGGATCGGCCAATGCCATCGGTGGTCAGTGTGAAACGATCAAACACCGCTATGGCACTATTGATGCAGAGGTGATGAAAATGGAAGGAGCGCCACGCACGATTAAGTTTGCCTTGGGTGAAAACCCAACCCGTGTACACGGAGAGGGCAATAGCATTGTGCCGCGCACACGTATGGGCGTTGAGTTTGTGATTCGTGAAGCTTTCAGTGAAGCGAAAGAATACATGCAAGCATGGGATGCGTACAATGCAGCAAAAGGTCAGAAGGGTTTTAGAGGCACACCACCCGTGTACGATGGTCGCAAAGAAACCATTGCTGATATTTTAAAAGGCAACATCATTATTCATTGCCATTCGTATCGTGCCGATGAAATTTATATGTTGTTGCGCGTGTGTAAGGATTTCGGCATTAAGAAGTTGGTATTCCAACACGTAAACGAAGGTTTCAAAGTAGCACCAGAATTAGCTGAATACGGAGCGATGGCGTCTGTATTTGCCGACTGGTGGGCCTATAAATTTGAAGTGTACTATTCTACAGCTTATAATGCAGCTATCCTTACCAAGAATGGTGTAGTTACTTCTATTAATTCTGATTCAGAAGAATTGATTCGTCACCTCTACCATGAAGCAGCGAAAACACAAAAGTATGGCGGACTTTCTGATGAAGAAGCACTGGCGTTAATTACGATTAACCCTGCCAAACAATTGGGTATCGACTCACGTGTGGGCTCTTTGGAAGTTGGGAAAGAAGCAGACATCGCAATCTTTAAAGGTCATCCCTTGTCAACCTTCACCATCCCCATGATTACGGTAGTCGATGGTCTGGTTCGTTTTGATCGCGAGAAGGATGCAGATGATCAGCGCATTTATGTGGATCCAAAACAAGTGGTAGACAATGCCACCTTCCACGAGTACAAGCACAACCACGACAATTGTTTGGAAGGTGCAGAAATGACAATGACAAAGTTGTTTGGTTTAAACTAAGACAGTCATGAGAAAGAACATAAGAATAATTTTAGGCTTCGCTTTATCACTGCTAGTTTTGGTAGCGCAAGCACAAAATCCAAAAGGTAAGTATGGCACTTTTGCCTTAACCAATGCCACGATTCAAACCGTCACCAAAGGCATCATTCAAAATGGTACGGTAATTATCAGTAATGGTAAGATAACAGCGGTAGGAACCAACGTAACCATTCCACAGGGAGCTGAACAGATTGATTGCAAAGGTCAATGGATTTTTCCGGGTATGATCGATGGCGGTACACGTTTAGGTACAGTGGAGGTGAGCTCTGTAGCCCGAACAGTTGATAACAATGAAGTCGGTGACATTATACCGCAGATGAAAGCGCTGACAGCCGTGAATCCAAACTCGGCTTTGATTCCGGTTACCCGTGTAAGTGGTGTAACTACGGTGCTTTCAGCACCGGAGGGAGGATTACTGCCTGGGACTGCTGCCTTAATCAATTTGCATGGTTATACACCCGATCAGATGTATGCAGGTTTCGAAGGTATTGTCATGAATTTTCCGAGCACGGGTCGCAGAGGTTTCTTCGATCGCAGAACAGAGGAGGATATTAAAAAGGCTGCTGACAAAGCCATGCAAAAAATTAATGATGCCTGGGAAAAAGCTATCCAGTATCACAAGCTCGATTCTGCCACGAAAGGCAAAGGCGTTAGTTACTATCCTGAAATGCAAGCCCTGATGCCAGTGGTACGAGGTGAGCAGTTATTGATGATTGAAGTGGATGCTTCCAAAGATATTCAAGCTGCGTTGAAGTGGGTAAAGGAGAAGAAGGTGAAAAGAGTAGTGTTATGTGGAGTGCAGGATGGCTGGCGCGTAGCAGATGAAATTGCGAAAGCAGGAATTCCTGTTATTACTGGTCCCGTTCAAGCCGTCCCTTCTCGTGAATACGATCGCTATGACAGAGCCTACGCCAATGCCGGTCTGATGAAGAAGGCGGGTGTAACAGTTGCTATTCGTACCGCCAATGCAGAAAATGTTCGCAACTTACCCTACCACGCTGCCTATGCTGCCGCTTATGGTTTGGGCAAAGAAGAAGCCTTACGTTCTATAACTATTGTTCCAGCAGAGATTTTCGGTGTGGCCGATAAGCTGGGTTCAATTGAGGTAGGCAAGAGCGCCACTCTTTTTGTAAGCGATGGTGATCCGATGGAAACAAAGACGAATATTAAGCAGGTATTTATTGATGGTTGGCAGATACCGATGGTAAGCCGCCATACGCAATTCTACGATGAGTTCTTAAAGCGCGATCCGGGCGTAAGCAAGACTCAGAAGTAAGAAATCAACTTCTTTATAGCGCCCGGTTTTCTTCTGAAGGCCGGGCGTTTTTTATTTACGCCATTCTATCCTCATCTTTGCAGTATGTTATCATTTACAGGTTCCAGAAGTTTCGCGATTGATTTAGGTAACAATAACACCTTGCTCACTGACAAAGAGAAGATTTTGTTATCAGAACCTTCTTACATCGTCTTCAACGACAATCATTCGGTAAAGGCAGTAGGGGAAGAAGCGTATTCAATTTTTGAAAAGAGTCATGATGCTTTGCATCCGGTGAAGCCGTTGCGCGGTGGTGTGATAGCCGACTACCAATCGGCAGGAAAAATGATACGCATGCTGGTGGATAAAGTTTACAGCACAGGGTTTTTGAGTAAAGGCTTTGATACCATTATCACCGGAGTTCCCTATCACACCACACAAGTGGAGAGAAGAGCTTTTCGCGATGCTTTAGATCAATTCAATTCGCGTAAAACGAATTTACTATTCGAACCCCTGGCAGCTGCCATTGGTATGGACTTAGATATTCGCGAGCCAGAAGGGAAGTTGTTGGTGGACATTGGCGGAGGTATCACCGAGGTGGTAGTCATTTCTCTTTCGGGAGTGGCTTCGTTTCAGTCACTCAAAGTAGCAGGCGATACCTTTGATGAAGTCATTCGTGACTATTTCAGAAAGCAACATAATCTACTGATTGGTGCGCGAACCGCAGAGCAAGTGAAGAAAACAATTGGTGGTGTTTCTGCCGCCCTGAAAAATGCACCCTTACCAATGCTGGTGAAGGGCAAGTCATTGGCCGAAGGCATACCCATGAGTGTAGAAATACGGTATGAAGAACTCGTGCCTGTGTTGGATAAACCTTTTTCAGAAATAGAAGCGGGCATTATTCACACACTTCAACATTGCCCACCAGAACTGGCAGCGGATATTTATAAGTCAGGAGTGTATGTAACAGGAGGCAGTGCCTTGTTGCATGGTGTGAAGGAGCGATTAGAGAGGACTACTTCTTTACCAGTGCATATTGATGCACACTCACTCACCTCTGTGAGCAGAGGAATTTCGAAAGCGTTGAGAGATCCGAAGTATTATCAGGGTGTGTTGATAGAAGCGTAGAGGCTTATTTCTTCAGTCGTAGCTTTTGAGGACTGGTTTTAGGAATGCGTTCTATCGTACCCCTTGCCTCCAGATCAAGTTTAACGGTTACCAAATACCACAGCACCTTACCATCAAAAGAGTCGGTCAACTCTTTCTCAGCCAGGTCGCAGAGTTCTTCAAACGTTATTTCCTTTCGTTGATGAATTATTTTCAGAATAAAATTCTTAATGACTGTATATCTTCTCACAAGAATGTTAACACCTTGTTTGCCTTGAGGATGAAGGGTTAAAATTTTCTCTTCTTGCATACCTTATTTCTTCAGGTTAAAAACACTTGAGTTGACTGCTTTCGAATTTACGAAAAGCAAGGTTTTGAAGTAAGCGCTTCAATCTTGTTTTATTATTCCCATTCCTTCACCACCTTTGCCTTTCTTGAATTTATTATGGTAAAGATTGAACTCGAACGACTGGACAAAGATTTTCTCATGCAAGCGAAAAATGATCGCGGCGATGTAGTGACTTTAGATGCTTCACCGGCAGATGGTGGACAAGGCAAAGGCTTTGGCCCCATGCAAGTGTTACTGGCTGGTATGGGTGGTTGCAGCGCCATTGATGTGATCAGTATTTTACGAAAGCAGCGTGAGCCGCTGGAGGATATTAAGATTACGATAGAAGGCGAACGCGAACCTGGTGCTGTACCTTCTTTATATCAAACAGTACATGCACATTTTAAGTTGTATGGAAATATCAATCAAGAGAAAGCACAGAAGGCAGTGGCGTTATCTGTAGAGAAATACTGCTCTGTGGCAAAGACGTTAGAAAAGACCGCTACCATTACGTATAGTTTTGAAATCATCAAGCCCTAATATGGAGAACAGAAATTTTGAAACCGATGCGATTCGCGCGCAAAGCGAACGCACACAATATGGTGAGCATTCCGTGCCACTGTTCATGACTTCCAGTTTTGTGTTTGATGATGCAGAGCATGCTCGCGCCTTGTTTGCGGATGAAGTGCAAGGAAATATTTACACACGCTATTCCAATCCAAATAGCAATGAGTTTATTGATAAACTATGCTTGCTGGAAGGAACGGAGGATGGCATTGCGACTGCTTCTGGTATGGCCGCGATGTATTGCAGCATGGCGGGCTTGTTGCGCGCAGGTGATCATGTGTTGGCCTCCCGTTCAGTGTTTGGGTCTACGCATCAGATTTTAAATAACCTGTTCCCTCGCTTTAACATCTCGCATACCTATGCGGACATTGATGATACCGCTTCTTGGGAAAGTAAAATCCAACCCAACACAAAAATGATTTTTGTGGAGACACCTTCTAATCCTGCGCTTGACTTATTGGATCTGGAATGGTTGGGAAAATTAGCAGAGAAGCACAAACTAATTTTAAACGTAGACAATTGTTTTGCTACTCCATATTTGCAAAACCCTGCGAAGTGGGGCGCGCACATTGTTACGCATTCGGCTACCAAGTTTATGGATGGACAAGGTCGCGTAATTGGTGGTGCTATCTTGGGAAAGAAAGAACTCATTAAAGAGATACGCTACTTCGCGCGTCACACCGGTCCATCCATGTCGCCTTTCAATGCCTGGATACTTTCTAAAAGTTTAGAGACCCTGGCCGTACGCATGGAGCAGCATTGTAAAAATGCATTGGCCCTGGCAAGTCGCCTAGAATCCAATGCGGAAGTGCTGAAAGTAAAATATCCATTTCTCTCTTCGCATCCACAACATGCTTTGGCAAAAAAACAAATGCGCCACGGAGGAGGTATTGTGACGTTTGAATTGAAAGGAGGTATTGATAGCGGAAGAAAGTTTTTGAACTCGCTCCAAATGATTTCGCATTCCGCCAATCTCGGTGATACCCGCAGTATTGCCACGCACCCGGCTTCTACCACGCATTCTAAACTTACGAACGAGGAGCGACTAGCAGTGGGTATTACACCCGGTCTCATTCGCATTTCTACAGGATTGGAAAATATTCACGACATTATTTCAGATGTGGAACAAGCCATACTGGCCAGTAAGTAGAATCCTGTTAATGAGGTTCAGTTGTCTGTTCGAAATGGAGTATAACAAATATAAGTAGCTTATAGTAAGTCACCACCTCAGCAAAATGTTGATAAAACCTGCCTAAATTTTTAACTCACCCCTGATCATCTTCGATGATCTTTCCCCTCTCTACAAAGTAGAGAGGGGTGGCTTTCGCCAGAAAGACGGGGTGAGTGGTATTTTTTACGAATTCCCTTTTGTAAAATGAACTTCAACGTGGGTGTTGTACACACAAACAGATTCTTGAATAATCCAACTTGGTCATTTTGTGGACACTAAACCTAAGGTTTTAAATCAAGATTGTGATCCATACTGTAACGACATTTAGATGAGTTTGGTATAACCTCTGCTGTTTAATCGTAAATAGAACCCTGTTTTTTGGTGCAGGTTTTCTTCTTTATCTTTAATCGATGTCCTCTTCAGAACGGTTAAAGGAGCTTAAAGAAACACGCGTCCGGAACATTGAGACCCAGCGAATGGTGAAGGATACACTCTTCATTGTGACGGGTGTACTCTCTGCGG
>LNEN01000184.1 GCA_001464155.1 Cytophagales bacterium Ga0077538
GATTAGGTTCAGCTAATTCTTCCAATACATAACCCATGTACCGCTGTATTTGTCCTACAACAGTATCACTCACCCTTCCTCTTTTCAATTCCACCACAAGCAATTCCTTTTTATCTTTACTAATAGCGAGTATATCAATAGGGCCTGTATCGCTCTGATATTGCTGACCTACCAGTTCTCCATCCTCTTCAAAAATATCATACTTCTTACCTAATTCTGTTTGCTTCCAATTTTTAACAAGGAAATCCTCCAGATGCTTTTCAAGTGCAAACACCGTAGGGTCCTCAATAGAGGAATCGATTGTGGTGATTGTTGAGGGTATAGTGCCGCCAATCAACTTTTCGATTTCCTCCGAAAATCGAGTTATATCTCTTACAGTACCGGGAGTACCACAGGAATTTCTCAAGTCCTCTGACATAGCGGTGCGCTCTATCACGTTTGGATACCATTTCACATTCCTACGATGAAATAATATTTCATCGGGCTGGTAGTAGTACGTACCGATTACTTCTCCCACATAATACCCTCCACGACCATTGGCGCAGAGTATTATCTCACCGCTATTAATTCCTTTAGAGACTGTCCACAAGGCACCGCAAGCCAAGCCAGCAGCAATCTTTGTTTTGCTAGGCCATTTTTCTAAATAGACCGGAATAAACTTATGGTTAAAGTCACGCCAATTTTCTGTTAGTTCCTTTGTAAGGTCCAGTAGAATTCCGAAATCTGTGCCTATAAAATTTCCCTTAAAGCATTCATCTGCATGAGCACTTTTAGCCCCCAGCATAATTCTGTAATATTTCTTCATTCCTAACTCATTGTGGCTATTTGGACTTTAACAAACCAATAAACTCGTTTCCTCGTTTTTTTATTAATGAAATGGTTTTACTATCTTTTTTGGAATGGGGCTGTAACCAATATTTACTTTCATTGAACACCAGTTTTCTTGGAGACTTACTTCCCTTTTGTGTTATAAAGCCCCAAAACCATAGATCATCCCATATCAAGTTGTTTTTCCATTCATCTTCAGCTTGAAGAAATTTATTGATGCTTTTAAAAGTATTCCGATGTCTATCAATCCTCGGAAAAACATCCTTTATCACGGCATCTACCGGAAGGAAGACTTCATCATTTATAAGCACTGGAGGAACATCCCTCCAGAATTTTATCTCTTCGTTCCCAGCGTGAGCATGCAACTGAATTATATTTTTGATGAATAGGGCAGTTGTTTTTGGACCTAGCCCTTTCTTTCCTTGCATCTGCTTAAATAACTCCAAATAGGATGCGTCACTTTTTAGATTGTGGTATTTACAAAATCCTTTAAAAGATTTTAGTGCCGTTGGGTCACGATAAACTCCTTCTAAGTAGACTTTTATTTTATCCAACTTCGGTTGTGCTTGCGTGAAAATGACATTGTGGAGTAGGGCATAAGCTTTGTCCTTACGAGATTTATTAGGACTTATTATATTGTGCCAATAGGTAGCCTGGAAGGCTTTGTTAAAGCGCCTATTCCTTTTCAAAAAATTATAAATCTTATTGGCCTTTTTATGCATTTTGAGGTAATATTCAATTTATACTCTTTGTATGCGGACCACTGTCTTGATTCGAACAGTTTCGAACAGAGTTTTAAGTTTAGTATCCTTGCTTATCTATTCTCCTTTCTTACTCTCGTTGTTTATGGCAGCTTCATCTGATCCTTCAAGAAAAAATTCAAGTTCAGAAATGATCTTTACAAAATCATCCCATTGCATTCCTGCATTGATTGTGTTTTGACTGTGGGCGAGTTCATTCCGAATATCTTCGACCTTTGTAGTTAGCTTTATGAATCGTTTCTTAGATATTTGAAACTGACTAATAAAGTCTTTATTTACGCTTAGAATTTCGCGCTTATCACAAAGCTGTAAACAGGCGAGTAAGGAAAGTGCTTCATTTCTTTGCTTTTTTGATTCCTGTAATTTATGCGCGTCTTGTATTCTTTCTGGCTTTAACACATCCTTCCAATCGTCACTTTTATGAAACAATTCAATCCAATAATTCAAGTGCATTTCGAATAGGGAGATGATGCCAAAGAGATATAATCTTACAATTGGTTTATTAATATCTGCACGAGTTACTATGCCGTCTATTGCATTGCCATGTAAAACAAACACAAACTCTCTTTTCTCAAGTAGCCTAATGAGTTTATGAATTGGCGTAGAGTCTGTCACAACTATATTCAAATCAATTTTACTATGATCATTGATAAGAACTCCGGCTTCTAGTTGTTTTTTGCTTATGAAACCCTGAACTTCCTTATTCTGATTCACAATGCCAACGATATCAAAATCATGGGCAATCAAATCGTTTAGAATTTCAGTTGCACAATCCTCAAGAAATGCTGAGTGAAGTTTTTCGTAGATCTGTTTGGTAGTAATCTGATTGACGAAAAGGTCTTGAACTTCATTAAATGAAGTTCCCTTTCTTCTTACTCCGTTCGAAACCCAGAGAGAGCCCGCCATTATAGTGTAATGGTTGGGTTAAGATTACTAATCACTGTTACCAGCGGATTGTCATGTTCCTCTGGCATAAAGCCATGATTCTGTACCAAGTAAGTCTCCACTACATCAACAGTTGGATGACGATTTACAAAGTCGTAATTAGGAAAGTGATGTCGATTCTCCCAAGCCCAAGCCCTAGGTGATGTGACAATGTAGGTGCCTGTGCCCTGCTTGTAGTAGATCATAAAGTGCTTGTTATTTATAGACCTCTTGTTTTATTCAAACTAATCATCTTCCTCTTCTCTATCCTCCAAGACCACTTCTTCCTCCGTTTCTTCTTCTATTACTTTTTCTTTAGCTTCAATTCCATAGAGCTTGTTTACTAGTTCATCTACCTCAAGCTCATATGGCTTCAGTTGTTTGTTCATTTCAACCCGGTCTATTTCTTCGTTAAAATACTTACGTTTTATTTTAAGACATTTCTCAAACACCTTTTTGAATTCAGTAAGCTCATTTTTAGTAGGAATTTTGATTGGTAACTTTCGTATGTCGTTCATTTGAATGGCTACGGAGCTATTCAAAAATTCACGTAGAAGTTTGAAAGAGAGGTATGAATTGATGGTGCTTACGAAATATTCCTCACCAAGCCCCACTGAATCATAGAGAGACATTGACTTTACATCGTTTACTGTTTGACCTTTTAATCTACATTTAATGTACTGAGAATTTGGATTTAACACATCACTCCAGCAAAAGCCAGTCTGGAAATAGAATTGTGGATTTCTTACAACCGGCATTCCCGCTCCATTTTTGCCAGAATTTCTTTTTAGCAATTCTACTGTTTTTTCACTCCAATCAATCAGATATGGAGTTTCAGCATACCAGCGATTCCCTTCTTTGTCGCCTTTGTCGTATGGAACAAAACAGCGACTTCCTTTAATGCCGTGCTCTTTTTGCTTATCGGTTATATTTGCCACATCAAACACTAACCTATCTGGAATGACGCGATACATGTAGCCTTTTCCGAAAATGCGTAGACCGTATACTTCTTTAATACTATCAAACAGTTCCCATATTTCTTCTTCCTTAAGCTTCTGAAGAACTGTGCTAATATCTTCTTCAGTTTTGCATTTACTTAATAACGAATGTGAACCTCTAATTTTGGGTTCTTCTTCAATGGCTTCCCATAGCTTCTGAATTCTTGTGACTTTACACCGGTCTGCAAACTTGTATGAGGACTTATAACCAACAAAGCGGCCGTTATCGCCTGTTTGCAAACCTACGCCCCCATCTGTTGTTAGGCCAACAATTGACCAGTCACCAGACTTAAGATTCTTGTTAAATTTATCAATAGCTTTTCGATTAGATTCAATTTGCCGAGATGTTTCAATTTTGTCCCACCAATTATCAAATACTGCTCGAGCAGGACTGACAATTTTTTCCAATATTTGGCAATTGTATGGTGTGGGTGAGAAGATGGCGTAGTTTAACGATTTCCGATAAGGTTCTGCGCTTAATTTGTATTTGAGTAGTGTAGAGTTATCATCAACAAACACCTGCTCTCCCGCGCATGTGTGCGAAGCTTTCCATGTAGGAGCATCGAGACCCAATGCACTAAAAGTCTTTTCAAGTACTCGTTCCCAACCAGATAGATTTTCTTTTCCCGATCTAATCTGCTTCCATTCATCATCACTAATAGAAAATGTTTGCGCATTGGGTTTTCGTAGGTCAATATAGACCAGTGACGATTCCTTAGAACTTTGCTCTTTTTTTAAACTAAAAATTGCTGTATCTACTAAGGCGGCAAAGGCTTTTGGTGTATTAATGATTTCCGTTATTCGGCAGTCAGTATTGTTAAGCCTTTTTGGTGAAGAATCTTTCTCAGGAATGCCCTTCATCGGTACAAGTTCAATCTGAACCGCCTTGGGTGCATTAAACATATCTTGCTGCTGTGACGGGATATGTGTAGCCAAGGATTCACCAAACAAGCCTATCTGATTTTTTGATTGGATTATATTCTCAAGCCCCAAAAAACGCACTCGCATGTTCTTTTTGGTTTGCAGGGTAAGGAATGTATCGGACGTGATATAGGATAGTATGCCTCCGTGTTTCAACAGCTCTAGGCCTCGTATGGTAAATAGATTGTACAAATCATCACAGAAATCATATTCATCTTCTAGCTTTTCACTCATTTCCATTTTATTAATGAGCTTGGTATTTACATACGGAGGATTGCCAACGACAATGTCAAAACCCGGGTTATCGATTTCTTTGCTAAAAATGCCAGGAAACACCACTCGTTCTATGAAGTGATTTTTTATTGTTTCTCGGAAAATGGCTAATTCTGCTAATTCGTCAGCCAGTCTGGTCACTGACCTTTGTGCTTTTCTAATATCAAGTTCGCGACCCTTTGAATTAGTAAGTTGGTTCACCAGTGACTGTGCAAGTTTATGGTCTCTTTCAACTCTGCTAGATTTTTCATCTACAAGCTTATGTAACAGATCAATTATCTTCTGTTTGATTTTTTCTTTTGATCCAACATGGTCACTTTTGGTGATGAAATATTCGTTTTCAAGATTATAAAGTTCCTCCAGAAGCTTCTCGCTGTCAATTGATTCAATAAGAACATTTAGATTATCCTTTTTGTAATTACGTAAGAGTGTATTTTTAGCATAGAACTTAAACTCCAAATTTGGTAATGGCTTAAGGTTGAAATTTGGCTTGGTAAAATCTACTTTTTGGTCAACAATAAGAGAAAGCCAACAACGCAATTTGGTAATCTCAACTGCGTAGTCAAGTAAATCAATTCCAAATAGGCAGTTTCTAAGTAGTCCAAGTTTCTTTACATAACGAGTTTGTCTGTCGGCAATGAAATCTGAAATGTGTTCCAAAAAACTTTGATCCTTTGACTTGAGCATTTCGGCCACCCAAAGATTTCCGTCTGGGTCAACTTGATCAAGGACTTGCATCATTTCTTCCAACATGCCCATTGGAAATGCTCCTGATCCACATGCTGGATCAAGAACCGTTGTTGCAAGCATCTTGCTAATAATGGCCTTTCCGTTTTCTGGCTTAATGTCGGTATTGAGATGATCAAGTAGTGTTTTTCGGCACATATACGAAACCACCGGCCGTGGTGTATAGAAAGCTCCTGTGTTCTTTCTTGCGGCCTCTTTTGTATCATCACTTTGTTCGGCAAGTAGATTTTCAAAAATGCGACCTAACATTTCCGGATCTACTGCAATTTCTTCTTCTGTTGGGGTATTTTCAGCTATTGTAAATTTGTAACGTCCAAGGATTGAATTAAGGCCTGAGGTTTTGTTAAGAAATATCTTGTCGGGCACCACAAAGCCACTCACAGGTTTCTCTTCATCGAACCAGTCATTCTTGTGAATGTCAAATAAACCACCATTCAGATATGGGGAATAATTAATTAGTTCACGAATCTTCTTTTGTTCATTAAAATCGTCCTCATACAAAAAGCAATAATTCTTAGCTCTCAATCCTTGTTCTCGGTTTAGAGCGTTAAAGAATAGATTTTGAAGAACAAACTTATAGTACGAACTGCCTTCAACATTAGGCTTAATAAGGTCATTATCGTGGCCATTTATTTCAACGAGTAGTAGCTCTTCTTTAATAACTTTTAACTCCTTTAGAAACCAAATAAAGATTAGGCGAGCAATGAGTCGAACGGTAAAGTCTTTGTGTTTTTCTGAGCCTTTCTCAGTTGAAGGAATCTTAATCTCGCTTATTGCAACGTTGAACCATGTAATTATCTCCTCATAGAAATTTTTATTTAGAACTGAAATGGAAAAAACGGAAAGCCAGAAGTAATAAAGTTGTTGGTAGCTCTTAATTGCATTTGATCCTACAACTGGAATTTTAAGTCGATTTAGAATTTCTAAATGACCTCGATGAGGGCTTGAAATACTGATATCTCTAAGCAACGATACTTTTCCAACCTTTTCACCTATACCCTTTTTCTTATCAACTCGCTCACAACTTGCCCATGAAATTTTACCTGCATATCTAAACATCGCCACCACAGGAGCCCCTTCACTAATTCGATTAAGCTTTCTAACTATTTCACTTAAAAGGCCACGAGTGGGTGTTGACTCAAA
>LNEN01000185.1 GCA_001464155.1 Cytophagales bacterium Ga0077538
TTTGGTAAATGACAAACTCCTGCGTTTCGACTTTTCACATTTTGCTGCCATGACCAGCGATGAAATTCAGAAGGTAGAAGACATTGTGAATCAAAAAGTACGCGAGAACATTGCGTTGGACGAGAAACGTAATGTACCAATAGAACAAGCTAAGTCCCTTGGAGCAATGGCTTTGTTTGGCGAGAAGTATGGCGACTTTGTGCGTGTGATAACGTTTGACCCGAAATTCTCTGTAGAACTGTGTGGGGGTACGCACGTACGCGCTACTGGTAATATAGGTTTATTCAAAATCACTTCCGAAAGTTCAGTAGCCGCTGGTGTGCGCAGAATTGAAGCGATTACAGCTGATGCAGCAGAGGCTTTTGTACGCAGTGAGATTTTATTGCTGGATGAAGTGAGAAGCTTGCTAAAGAATCCAAAGGATGTTTCAACCGCAGTAAAAGCTTTAACTGAAGAGAAGCATGCTTTGGAGAAAAAACTGGAAGCTTTCTATCAGGAGAAAGCAAACCAGATAAAAGATGTATTAGTAACAAAAGCAACTAAAGTCGCTGGTAAAACAGTTATTCTGGAGAAAGTCTCTGTGCCCAATGCAGATGCCTTGAAGAATATTGCTTATGCTTTGCGCAATCAGTTCGATGACCTGTTGTTAATTCTGGCGGCAGAAGTAGAAGGCAAGCCTAATGTGTGCGTGATGGTAGGAGAGAAGTTAGCCGAGGCAAAGACCTACCATGCTGGTAATATAGTAAAGGAGTTAGCGAAAGAAATTGATGGTGGTGGCGGTGGTCAGCCCTTCTTCGCAACGGCAGGGGGTAAGAACTTAGCAGGTCTGGATGCGGTATTGGTAAAGGCTAAACAGATGATAGAGTAAGCAGCTATACAAAGAAGCAGATACAATATTAACTACATAGAAACATAGATCACCTAGTGCTTAATTGAAAATATCTATGTTCCCTATGTGTCTATGTGGTAAAATTTAAGAACACTAGTATACTCAAGTAGTATCGATTAAAATAGAGAAAATTGAACCCGCTGATTAGAGAAAAGTATGTTGCCGTAATTGGCTTAGAGGTTCACGCACAGCTCTCTACAAAGTCAAAAGTATTTAGCAGCGATGCGATAGCCTTTGGTGCTCCTCCCAATACAAACATCGGAGTAGTTACCTTGGCCTACCCGGGTACGCTTCCGAAGCTTAATAAGAAGGCGCTGGAGTATGCCATCAAAATGGGCCTTGTGTGCCACTCTACTATTTCGCGTTTCAATATTTTTGATCGGAAAAATTATTTCTATCAGGATCTTCCTAAAGGGTATCAACTCACGCAAGACAGAACGCCTATTTGCAAGAGCGGATTTGTACGCATCAAGAATAAGGAAGGAGTTGAGAAACAAATTCTGTTAAATCGTATTCACCTCGAAGAAGATGCAGGTAAATCCATTCACGATCTTGATGCACGCGATACACTCATTGATCTCAATCGTTCGGGCACAGCCCTTATTGAAATTGTAACCGATCCCGTATTACGGAATTCGGAAGATGCAGCTGCTTTTGTAGCCGAAGTGCGTAAGATGGTGCGCTATCTGGAGATTTGCGATGGGAACATGGAAGAGGGCTCACTGCGTTGCGATGCCAACGTATCGGTGATGTTGAAAGATGCCAAAGAATTTGGCAAGAAGGTGGAGATTAAAAATATGAACTCCCTTCGTTACATACAGCGGGCTATTGACGTAGAGATTGAAAGACAAATAGGCGAACTCGAAAAGGGAAATGCAGTTCTTTCTGAAACGCGCATGTTCGACATTGCCACAGGTAAGACCTACGGCATGCGCACCAAAGAAGAGCTGAACGACTATCGCTATTTTCCAGACCCTGATTTAAGTCCTGTGGTGGTCTCTGAGGAGTGGCTGAGTGAAATCAGAGCAAGTATTCCCGCCATGCCCTATGAGTTGCAGCAAAAATTTATGAAGGTATATGGCTTGCCAGAATACGATGCGCAGGTGCTCACCGATTCAAGGGAAATGGCCCTGTATTTTGAAGAGGTGTGTAAGCTTACCAAACACTATAAAACTGCCTCTAACTGGATGATGGGACCGGTCAAATCTTATTTGAACGAGTTTGGAAAAGAAATGTCGGATTTTCCCCTGCAGCCCGTTATACTTGTTAACCTGATAGAACTGGTTGAGCAGGGTAAGGTAAGTTTTTCAGCGGCCTCACAACAAGTGTTTGCTGCTTTGCTGCAAGATTCTTCCCGGCCGGTTTTACAGGTGGCACAAGATTTGAACGTATTGCAGGATAGCAATGTTGATTCCTTGTTGATCGTTATTGAAGAGGTGCTCCAGGCTTATCCTGATAAGGTACAGGAGTATAAAAAAGGAAAGAAGGGTTTGCTAGCCATGTTTATGGGAGAAGTGATGAAACGAAGTAAAGGCAAGGCAGATCCGAAAAAGACAAGTGCATTATTAGAAGAAAAATTAAACGTACTATGAAGAGTATCATTAAAGTAGCGGTCTTAAGCGTGGTGGTGTTGATTTCCTGTTCTTCCTCCTCTACGGAAGCAGAAAGTGGAACGTGGACGATTACCATTCGCGGAAAGGTTGGATTTCCGCAACAAGGTCAGATTGTTATTCAGGAATTAACCAGTAACTCCAGTTCAGCCTGGCAGGACACTATACAGCTAAAGAGCAACTACACTTTTGCTAAAAAACTTTCGTTGAAAGAGCCTGGCTATTACCGCATCAACTTTTACAACACACAAGTGCTCAACCTGATTGTTGATAAAAGTGATATTGAAGTAAATGTAGATGGCAACAGTCCACAAGGTTTCTCTGAAATCAAAGGGTCAAGAGACATGGATATTATCATGAATGCGCAGCGCTTGATTCGCGCCACCGAGACCATGCCGGAGATGGAAAAATTGAATCAGGATTTTGCGAAAGCACAACAAGCTGGTGATCAAGCAAAGATGGCTGAGCTGCAACAAACCTATTTGAAACTAGCGAAAGGAAACACAGATAAAGCAGCAGAATACCTGAGAGCGCAAGAGCCTTCTTTGGCCGTCATTAACCTGTTACAAAATAATTCTTTAGATGCTGATCAGTATTTTGATACATACTTAGCGGTTGCCGACAAGTTACGTACTTCATGGTCGAGTTATACACATGCCAAAACTTTCATTGATAAAGTTGATAAGATGAAGAAATTGGCAATTGGTCAGCCAGCACCCGAAATTTCTTTGCCGAATCCGGAAGGACAGGTTGTAAAACTTAGTTCCCTACGTGGTCAGTATGTGTTGGTTGATTTTTGGGCGAAGTGGTGTGGACCCTGCCGCAAAGAAAATCCGAATGTGGTAAAAGCATTTCATCGTTTTAAAAGTAAGGGCTTCACGGTTTTTGGAGTTTCGTTAGATCGAACAAAAGAAGATTGGGTACAAGCGATTCAACAAGATGGTCTTACCTGGACACACGTTTCTGATTTAAAATATTTTCAGTCAGAGGCAGCCAAGACCTACGATATACAAGGCATTCCGTATTCACTTTTATTGGATAAGGAAGGAAAGATTATTGCTAAAAATCTGCGAGGCGCTGCACTCGAGCAGAAGTTGGAAGAAGTGTTGGGGAAATAGTAATTCACTACACAGTAAGAAAAGTATATGGACACTGGCGTACGTTTCTGAGCGTATGGCCAGTGTTCTTTTTTTTGCTAGGCTATAATAGAAATAGTATTATTTTTGTCTAGTCGCACTTCGTTGTGCAAATGTGAAGTGTGGCATAACCTAAACTTATTATATGCGTAAATTTTTAATCATCTTGTTGATGCCACTATCTCTATGGGCACAACCGAAAGCAGATTGGACATTCTATGGTCCTAAATTCATGTACGAAAAAGGGGCGTTGGTTCCTAAGGCATTGAACATTACCGGATTCAATGACGTACTCTTTACAAAGGATGGAACGATTGTGATGTCTTCTGTAGAGAATCCTATTGTTTTCTTTAAAGATGGAAAAGACTACAGTACTCAAGGAATTCTTTTTAGCAAGGAGAAGAGCAAGGTTTCATTCATGAAGGGTGGAGAAACAAAGGATGCCCTAAGCATGCTCATCGATCAGAAAAACAATTTATGGTTTGGCACAAGCAAGGGATTGCATCGTATTGATTATGCTATCTATGCTGACTTAGAGAAAATGAAAGAGACTCCTTCTACGGATGGTGTTCGTATTTCGGATGAGACACCCGGGATGCCTTTTGGTACCGTAACAATTATACGGGAAGGTTCAAATGGTCATCTATGGGTAACGGGTATGAAGATGACCAATCCAGTAAAGAGTGAGTACAAGGGTGTGTCAGAATTTAATGGTACGGAATGGAAGAATTATACAATCACTGGATCTGAGGGAAAAGAAGTAACTAAAATGATTTTGGATGCTCAAGATGCGCCTATCGTTGTTACTTCGGTAAGTTTGCTAGGTAATACAGTAAGTTGGTACAAAGATGGTCAATGGAAATCGTTGGGCTCTGTTGCTAAGAATGAATCCGTAACGGCTCTTGCTACGGATAAGCAAAACACCTTGTACGTAGGTACAAACGTGGGCGGCTTGTTTGCATGGAAAAATGAAAGTTGGGTGAAACAAGATATTCAACTAGGTATGGGAGATGTTACAGACATTAAGTTTGATCAAAGTGGGAATTTATGGATTGCCCATAACGGAGGGATAAAGACTGTTAATGCACAAGGTGGGGAGTACTCTATAACGCAAGGAAATTCTCCACTACCAATAAATACAGTAAAGAAAATTATCATTGATGCCGATGGCCGCAAATGGTTTATCACAGATCTCGGGATGGTAGGGTATAAGGAACCTGCTTTTCCTGCTGATGATGCGATGAAGGTATTTACAAAATTCAATTCCGGAATGGTGGACGGTGCTATTGGTCAGATCATTAATTATAAAGATGGATTTTTAATGGTGAATAATGATAAAGGACTGATTCGCTACGATGGTAAATCATTTTCCGCATTAACTCCAGGGAATCAACAAGAGGTAGCCTATTATAGCGCAGCAACGGATAAATCAGGAAACGCTTATATGGGAACGTATCGTTATTTGCATAAATACGATGGAACAAATTATAGCAAGTGGGACTGGAAGGATGATATTGGAAAGCAGGTAAACACTGTTTTGGTTGATAGTAAAAATACCGTATGGATTGGCTTTAATGGCGTTTCTAAATTTAATGGAACCACTTGGCATAACTTTGATAAGAAAAATGCAGGACTATCCTCCAATACTGTATTGCAACTTTTTGAAGACAGTAAAGGAAACATCTGGGCTATTTTGCCGGACGGAGTTGCTAAATATGATGGTACTACCTGGACTTCTTTTACCAAGAAGACAACTGAAGTACAACTTCGTAATATGATTGGTGTGGTGGAAACGAAAGAAGGTAAGCTGTTATTTACGAATGGGTATACACTGGCCGAATACGATGGTACCACTATGAAAACCTTGGCGACTTTGAAAGATGTAGGTGATGTGCAAAATATGATTCTTGATGAGGATGGTACTTTGTTAATGGCCACTAAGGATAAGGGAATAGCCAAGTATAAAGATGGGGTGATAAGTTTCTGCGATCAGAAAACGTGTAAACTTCCAAGTAATGCGATTAACTATATTTACAAGCATACGGATGGTACTTACTGGATTTCTTGCGGAAGCAAACCTGCAACAGTAAACACGATGCCGCAGGCAGGTCAGGCGGCACCCGCTGAAAGTGCAACGGATGCCTTTACGCGAAAGGTAAAGGAGTTTGATACATTCTTCGGATTAATTCAACTCAACAAACTGTAAGCAACTAAGAGTAATGGAGGAAAGAGGATGCTTAGGTAGGCATCCTCTTTTTTTTTGTCGTTATTTTAATCACCTTAAGCAGGCATATGGCCCGGCTGACCTACTGGTGTAAGCGAATTTTCTATTTCTTCGTATACCTTTTCCGGCCTTTTGTGAATCATAGATAATTTCTGGAGCTGTGTCACCTCTACCATGTACACCCCGAAATCCTCTGTAACTTTTCCGTGAATGAGATAAAAGCCCCGGCCGCGCATGGGGTATTTTTTGTGTACATCGGGGAAATGAACAGTATCAAACACTTCACCCTTCGCATCATAAAAAGTACCAAAACTCATGGCGTCACCTTTTTTAGTTCCGGTAGGTTTGGTGGTTACCACATATCCGATTATGCTTATCTGTTTGTTCACTTGCTCCGCCAATTGGTGTGCTAAGGTATTCCCCAGTGTTTTATCCGGAAGTAAGTCAAAGGGGTCGCACAGGGGAAATCCAAGTAACTCAATCTCATCAAAGGCATCTTCGTGTGTGGAGTTAGCGAGAACGGGGAGAGGGAATTCTTTAGGTTCGGTATCGAACAGATCTTGTGAAGACATGGGTTTTGCCTTGGCGCTGTTGATGAAAAGCATCGCTTCCCAAAGTAGTTGTTGTTTGGTCTTGCCCGTAAAACGAAACGCACCGATACGGATAAGAATGCGGACTTGTTCGAGACCAATGCCGGTTACTCTTCGCAGAAAGTTATTTAAACTACTATATGTCCCATTTCTCTCTCGCTCTGTTTCAATGGTTTTTCCGATTTTTGTTTCCAGACTTTTAATGTGAATGAAACCAATGTAGACCGTGCGACCTTCAAGCGTAGTAAGGTAGTTGCTGTGGTTAACGCAAGAAGCTTGAATAGTAGCTCCATTCATGCGCGCCTCGTGAAAATAAAATTCCGTTCTATAAAAACCTCCGAAGTTATTGATAACCCCCACCATAAATTCTAAGGGGTAATGCGCTTTGAGATACAAACTCTGATAACTCTCTACGGCATAACTGGCTGAATGTCCTTTGGCAAAGGAGTATCCGGAAAAGCTTTCAATTTCCAGCCAGACACGGTCAATTACATGTTGAGCATAGCCACGCTGTTGGCAACATTCAAAAAATCGATCGCGCACGCGCTGAAACTCTTCTCGTGAACGGTATTTACCCGACATACCCCTACGCAATACATCTGCCTCTGTTAAGCTTAACCCGGCAAAGTGATGTGCTACTTTGATCACGTCTTCCTGATACACCATTACCCCGTAGGTATCTTTCATCAACTCATCCATTTTAGGATGAATGGCCTCGTACCGTCCTCCGTTCTTTACAGCATGAAAACGCTCAATATAGGTTTTCATCATACCTGAACTGGATACCCCTGGACGAATGATCGAACTAGCCGCTACCAGCGTGAGGTAGTTATCACATTGCAGTTTACCCAGAAGCATGCGCATAGCAGGAGACTCCACATAAAAGCAACCCATGGCTTTACTGTTTCGCAGTAGATCTTTTACTTTTTCATCTTCTTTGAATTTTTTGAATTGATGGATGTCTATCTCAATATCCTGATTTCTTTTTACGTGTTTAGCGGTTTCTTTAATATGTCCTAAACCACGTTGACTGAGTATGTCAAACTTGTAAATGCCAAAATCTTCTGCACTGTGCATTTCGAAGTGAGAAACTGGAAGATTTTTTGGAGGAAATTCTGTAGAAGTGTATGCATAAATTGATTTTTCAGTAATGAGGACACCTCCCGCATGAATGGAGATGTTAGCCGGTAAATCTTTTATGTATTCCGCATAGCGAAAAATAAGCTCGCGTATGTGATCCCGTTTTTTGTTTTGTTCCGGAAACTCAACGATGTCATCAATTTCTTCTTTGGGTAAGCCAAAAACCTTTCCCAGCTCCCGGATCACCGATCTTTTCTGATAAGTTGTATGCGTACCTAATAAGCAGACATGTTCTTCTCCGTATTTAGAAAAAAGATAAGCGTAGATGGCATCCCGATTATCCCAAGAGAAGTCGATATCAAAATCCGGGGGAGAGGTTCGCTCTTCGTTGAGAAAGCGTTCGAAGTATAAGTCAAGTTCGATTGGATCAACATTGGTAATGCCCAGGCAATAGGCTACGGTACTGTTGGCACCACTGCCACGCCCGACAAAATCAAAGCCTTGTTGTTTGGCATAGAGAATGAGATCATAACTAATGAGGTAGTACGAAGTGAAATTCTTGTTATCGATGATCTTCAGTTCCTTTTCAACACGTTCGTTCCAGATCGTTTTATCTTCTCCATAAATTCGTTGGTAGCCCTTCTCTGTTTCGGAGCGTAAGTAAGCCAGGTCTTTCGCCTTACTTCCTTTAAGGTATTTCTTATTCTTATCTTCTGAGAGCGTAAAATGAAGAGAACATTGATCACTTAGCTTTTTCGCCTGCTCCACTAACTCTGGATACTGCGCAAAACGCGTACGTAGTTCTTGGGGTGATAACATATACTCTTCTTTATCCGCTTGTTTGTATTCGGAGAGCTTACTCAATAGGGTATTATTGGCAATGCAACGAAGCAATCGATGCACATTATGATCTTTGTATACGATCTTCTCCTTCTTTTCCTGCTTTTGAAGAATGGGCGGATGAAAGGTAATAGGATGAAGGGCTATGAATTTTCTTTTGTAAAGTGGATAGGAGGGGTCTAATGCTAATTTAGTGAGTTGGTGATGTCGTATCCCGATGAATTCGTTATACCGAAGTACTTCGGGGTCGTATCTTCCGAAGGGATAAATAATGAAGGTGTCTTCAATAACAGGTGCCCGTTGTGGTAGTCGTTCCTTACTTCGATTGTGGTAGGAGAGAAAGTGGTTGAGTCGCTCGAAGCCATCGTTATTTTTGGCTAGTGCAATGTAAAGAAGTTCGTCATCCTGCCGAAACTCAATACCTACTGCGATTTCTAACAGGTAAGGAGTCTCACCAAATTTAGTTAAGCCATTTTCATAGGGTAAATGCTTCGCACACCACCGCAGCATTTCGATGTACGAGGCGGTGTTGTTAATTTCTGTAAGAATTAGTTTGTGCACACCACACCTTCGTGCTTCATTGAACAGATCCTCTACCCGCAACGTGCCATAGTTAAAACTGTAAGCGGTGTGGCAGTTGAGGTACATACGTTATAATTTATAATCATTACTCCTCGTTGATAGAAGTATAGTACGTGAATCAATTAACTCCAAACGGAATAGATTCGTAGTACATCCAGCGGTTACCTATACGCTGAAGTACGGTGATGTTCTCACAAGTAAAATGTTGGCTGTAGTGTACGTTTTCAAAATACGGCCACACTTTTAGGAAATCATCGTAGGGTAGGTTTCGAGCAATGGTAAGGTTGGGATTGTTGATCGCATGGGAAGGCCCGAAAATATTTTCGGTGATGGAGGTAACGGCCGGTTTATTGACAACATCCAGAAAGATAGTTCTGGTTAATCCATGGTGAAACGTACTGCAATCTTTCAGATAGACTGTAAAGGGAGATAGGTCGCTGGCCCTGGAAGCAATTGACCAAATTAGTTGCGTAGGGTTATCAGTAGTTGTATAACCAAGGGTAATGTGGGCGAGGGAGTGTCGACTCTCGTAGGTATAGCCCACCAAGCGCTCTGTATCTTTCTTAAAATAAGCCATATTTTCGGAGAACGTGTGCGTGTCTATTTTCATACTCGTTTAATTTTGATACTAAGGTAAAATTTGTTATTGTCAATTTGTGTCACAAGTTCTTAGTGAATTAATTCACCAGATTTTTCGTAACCTTTCCTTTAAACATATTCATCTCCATGCGTACGCGTTTGTTTACATCCATGGTCGTAGCGCGCACCAATTTTTCTACACCGTATTTGTGTTTGATGTAATCCATTTCTTCGTAGAGATTGATCGCTTCTTCTGTATCATCAAACAAGCTGATCTGATGATTGCCGTACACCAGGTTGCTCAGGCGAACTCCCACCAGGCGGATGAGCATTCTTCGGTTATAAAGCTTGTCGAAGAGTTCTTGCACTACTTTTAAAATGGTGTGGTCAGAAGAAGTGTAGGGAATGTGGATTTGCTTCGTCTCTGTATCAAAATTGGCATAACGAATTTTTACGGTGATACAGGAAGTTAATTTCTTCTGCTCGCGTAGCTGAAAAGCTACTTTTTCTACCATGGCGATCAAAATGGATTTCAATCGTTTCACATCAATGGTGTCTTCTTCGAAGGTAGACTCGGTGGAGATGGATTTTTGTTCACTATAGGGTACTACAGGTGATTCATCAATGCCATGGGCTTTGTTCCACAAGCTCACGCCATTTTTGCCAAAAGCACTCACTAAAAATTTAAGCGGCATGTCGCGCAGCGTGCCTACGGTGCGCACTCCCATGTCGTACAAAAAAGTAGAGGTTTGTTTGCCTACCATGGGGAGCTTATCTACGGATAGGGGAGCGAGGAAGCTTTGTTCATCTCCTGTTTTGATGTGTCGCTCCGCATTGGGCTTACATTCGCCCGTTACTACTTTCGAAACGAGTTTGTTAACGGACATACCCAGTGAAATGGGAAGCCCGCTTTCTTGGATAATCTTCTTTCGCAATTGTACAGCCCATGTAAAGGCACCAAAAAATTTATCCATGCCGCTGGCATCAATGTAAAATTCATCGATGGAAGCTTTCTCAAACAGTGGAGCTTTGTCGGCTATGATTTCAGTGACTTCGTGCGACATCTGACTATAGGCTTCCATGTCGCCCGAAATAATAGTGGCTTCTGGGCATAGTTGCATGGCCAGGTACATCGGCATGGCGGAGTGTATGCCAAAGGCACGAGCTTCATAACTACAAGCAGCGACTACGCCCCTGCGACTTTTTCCACCTACTATCAAGGGTCTTCCCTTTAACCGTGTATTCTTTTTACACTCTACAGCCACAAAAAAGGCATCCAAATCCAGGTGTATGATGTTGCGATCCATGCCACAAGGTTAACTAAAAAAAATAGTTTATTACAAATTTTGAATACTAAATAAATTAGTACATCTTTGAGCATGTCATTCGTCAATAAGAATCTTCGCTACCTGCGCCAGCAGCATGGGTGGACGCAAAAAGAATTGGCCGATAAGCTAAAAGTAAAGCAACCTGTTATAGGTGCCTATGAAGAGGAGCGCTCCATTCCTCCTTTGTTTACCTTGCTTAACATAGCCGAATTGTTTTCGCTGAGCTTAGATGTATTGGTGCAGGAGGATTTAAGTAAGCCGAATGCTAAAAAGAAGATCCTTCCTAAAAAGGAAGTACTGGCCATTACCGTTGATAGCAATGATCAGGAGAATATTGAGTTAGTTCCTCAGAAAGCAGCCGCGGGTTATCTGGCAGGTTACCAAGATGCGGAGTTTGTAAGTGAGCTTCCTAAAATCAGCATGCCGGTGCTACCGCGCAATCGCACGCATCGTGCTTTTGAAATACAAGGTGAATCGATGTTGCCTATACAACCGGGGAGTATTGTATTTGGTGAGTATGTTGAATCGTTGAGGGATGTGAAAAACGGGAAGCCTTATGTGTTGGTAACGAAGCAAGATGGTATTGTATTCAAGCGTATTTTTCGTTTTGATGAACACAAGGATTCACTTCTGTTAGTTTCCGATAACAGAGAGTTTGCACCGTATACCATCAAGGCATCAGAAGTGATGGAGCTTTGGTTTGTCGTTTCCTTTTATACGAAGACCTTACCGGAGGCGGGATTACAACAGCCTGCGTTAGTCGATCAACTAGCGTTGCGGGTAGCGCAATTACAGAAGAAATAGTTTGCCATAGCTATGTTTGAAAGCAAAAAACCCCGCGAGAGCGGGGTTTCTGTTTTATAAAATTCAATGTGGTCTAGTATCCTGGGTTCTGCGTGAGCCCCGGATTAATAATACGCTCTCTCACCGGAATAGGGAATACCAATTCATTGGCATTAAACGATAGCGCGCCTACAGAGCGTTGTGTTCTTTTCAGATCGTGAAGTAAATGACCTTCAAACGCAAGTTCTAAAAGACGTTCATTCAAGATGTCATTGATAGTCAAAGTTACCAGCGCGGGTAGCTCAACCCGTTCGCGCACAAGATTAACATCATCGATCGGATCGGCACCAATAGAAGTTCCTTCTCTGAAATTCGCTTCTGCGCGGGTCAAATACATTTCTGATAATCGCACGATATTAATATTTCCATATTGATTATTCCATTTACCAGTTCGTTCATCGTCATAGAATAAATCTAATCGCTCATCGCCAGTCTCGTATCTGTCGAAGTGCGCAGGTTCAATATAGATATCTCCTCTTCCTGAAAAATCAGCAGAAGCAAAAAACGTATTCATGTTATTGACTCCGTCCTGAAGAAGTAGTAGATCCAGGTCCTGCTGATGTTTTGTTAAAATTATCGGCATAGTCATTTAAGAGCGAATAATATCCAGATTCAATTACTTTGTTTGCCGCTGCTGCTGCTTCAGCATAATTATTCTGCATTAGGTATACACGCGATAGAATGGCACTGGCCACATAGGTATTCGCAAAAAAGCCATTTTCCTTAGGAAGCAATGCTTCGGCATCACCTAAATCACTCAGCACTTGCTGGTAAACCTCCTCTACACTGGCGCGAGTTACATTCTTACTTTCTGATAAACTTCCTGTCGATGTAGGTGTAAGAATAAGAGGCACACCCGGATTTGCACTTGGGTTGCCATCGGTATATGTTTTTGCATAGAGCCTTACTAGTTCGAAGTACATGAGGCCTCTTACAAATTTGGCATCTCCTTCTACCGTTTCCTTTTTGGCGTCAACGACCAGGTCTAAGTTTGCTAGTACAAGGTTGCAGGTGTTAATAGCGCGGTAGGCATCTAACCAGGTTGTTTCAGCCTGATCGTTGGTTATTTGCATATCCTTTGTCCAGATTTCTCCGGGGGCCACGAAAGTACCATCCCAGAAAACATCTCCATCATCTCCTAAGAGTTCAGAGTCGCGCTGCATATTACCTCCCAGCAAGTCTCCATCGCCTAATGCATCATAGGCACCTACAACAAGGGCTTCCACATCCGCAGAGGTATTCAGGGCATCATCAGCATTTACGTTATCCACCGGACTAACATCTAAGTTATCAGCACAGCTGGCGATGCTAACCACAAGTCCTATTGTTAAAATTTTAGTTATGAGTTTCATGATTTCTAAGAGTCTTAAAATCCAACATTAATACCGAATGTGATGGTCTTTGCCTGTGGGGCAGAGTAGAAGTCAACACCCTGATTGATGTTGTTACCCGCATAGGTGTCTGCATTTACCTCAGGGTCCCATCCTTCATAATCGGTGAAGGTTAGTAAATTTTGTGCGCTTACATAGACGCGTGCACTGGCTACCTTTAATCTTCCAGCGACTGATGAGGGTAGGTTATATCCAAGTGTGATGGTCTTAAGACGAACATAACCGGCATCGGAGACATAGCGTGAAGATTCCCCTGTACCGTTGGCGCCAAAGAGTCTTGCCTGAGGAACGTCTGTAATGTCCCCTGGATTTTGCCATCTGTTTAGTTGATCTTTTGTCTGGTTATCGAAGAAATCGCCATTGGCAGACATGAACTTACCTCCGCCATTGTAGACTTGATTACCAAACACACCTTGGAACAAGAAACTGAAGTCAATACCTCTGTAAGAGAAGTTGTTTGTAAGTCCTCCAATCAAATCCGGATTAGGGTTTCCAATTACCTGATACGTGGCTTCGTTGTAATCGTTGGTTGTGCTTTGAGTTCCATCAGCATTTACCACATAATAGAGAGCATCTCCGTTGGCAGGATCTACACCTGCATATTTGGGCCCAAAGAAAACACCTAGTGCTTCGCCCTCTTTCGCTACTCCTAAGAAATCTCCTTGTAATATTTGATCATCCAGGTTGGTGATCTTATTTCTGTTAGCGGCAAGGTTAAAACTGGTTGTCCATTTGAATTCACCCACCAGATTTTCAGTGTTCAACACAAATTCAAAGCCTTTATTTTCCAATGCTCCTACGTTTTGTGTTTGTGTTCTAAAGCCTGTATTACCTGGAAGGTTTACATTCAGAAGAAGATCTGAAGTTTTCTTTACATAGTAATCGATCTCACCGGTGATTCTACTCTCAAGGATACCAAAGTCAATACCCACATCAATTTGTGCGGTTTGTTCCCAACCTAAATTGGGATTTTCGATTTGTGTAGGACGCTGACCTGGTACACCCGCCACGTGTGAGGCTGAGTACAATCCGTAAGAATCGAAGTTTCCGATTTCTGCATTACCCACTACACCATAACTGGCTCTTAGTTTTAAGAAATCGATAATGTTGACATCAGACATAAACGATTCTTCACTCATGATCCATCCTACGGAAGTAGCGGGGAAGAATCCGTATCGGTTGTCAGCACCGAAGCGTGATGATCCATCCACACGTCCACTCAATCCAATCAAATATTTATTATTGAATTTATAGTTAACCCGTGCGAAGTAGGATAGAAAGTTGAATTCAGATTCCTGAGCGTTGGCTCCCGTAATGGTAGCAGCAGAGAAATTTTTCTTGTATGCATTTGAGGGAAAACCAATTCCTGTATTGCTACTGAAATCATTGTTGGTTTCCTGGTAACTCATACCAGCAATGGCTTCCAGTGAGTGAACATCAGAAAAGGTATTGGTGTATTGAAAAAAGTTATTGGTATTGTAGTTAAATACTTGCGTCCAGAAATCATCCGACTGACCATTAGGCTGGCCCGTGTTTCGGGATGTTTCTCTGGCAAAGTAGCGGCTTTCATGTTGCGTCAATAAATCATAGCCGAATTCACTTCTGAAAGTTAGCTGCTTCGTGATTTTATAGCTGGCGTAGGCAGAACCAAAATTTCTGAATACTTCTGTTACTCGATCATTGTATGCATCATCGATTAACGGGTTGTAGTAAAGTGGATAGTTACCGTTCGGTAATCCTGTTTCAGGATTGAGCACACCACTTAGCAGGCCGGTTCTCGGGTCGATAACGGGTGTCATGGGAGACAGGGCTACAATCTGCATCGGAGTGGAGAAGGCATTATCATCTGCTAATCTATAGTTTAAAGATCTTGATAGACTGAAGTTGACTCCGAGGGTAAGCCTATCACTGGCTTCGTGATCGATATTTACCCGGCCACTCAATCTTTTAAACCGGTTTCCAATAAGAATACCTTCCTGGTCAGAGTATGAAGTGGACGCGAAGAATTTTGTTTTATCAGTACCTCCACTCGCACTAAAATCAAACTGATTGATGGATCCTCTTTTAAGAACCTGATCTTCCCAATTTGTATCGACATAGCCTGGAGCTCCTGGCGTAGCCCATGATTCATGCGGAGTGTTGTTGGTAGTAGGGTTAGTCAGTGCCAAGGGATCAGCACCGTACCGGTTAAATCTTCTGATGAGAGAATTTGTTAACCCACCATTTGATTCCGTGAATAATTCAACATATTCTTCTGTGTTAAGCCATTCTCTGTGTCCGGTTGCCTCACTCACACCTGTTTGATAACCAAGGTTGAATTTAGTTTTACCAGATTTTCCGCGTTTCGTTGTAATGATAACAACCCCATTGGCTGCGCGTGATCCGTAGATGGCAGAAGCAGAGGCATCTTTCAAAATTTCCAAGCTTGCAATATCGGCAGGATTGATATCGGTTAAGGGATTGGTTTGTCCTCCCGTGCTGGCTTGACTGGCAGTGGTCATCGGAATGCCATCAATTACATAGAGAGGTTGGTTACCAGCAGACACGGATGACGAACCACGCACACGCACCTTTATTCCTTGTCCAAGCTTTCCGTTACCTGCTTCTACAAATACACCAGCAGCTCTACCTTGTATGGCTTGTTCGAATGTTGGAACGGGTATGTTTTGTAAAACGTCTCCCTTTACGGTAGCAACATTTCCGGTCAGGTCTTGTTTCAATTGTGTTCCATAACCTACAACGACTATTTCATTCAACTGTGTAATGTCATTAGACATTACCACATCCACTACCGATCGGGTTCCAACAACCACTTCTTGTGTTAAAAGACCGATGAAGGAAAAGACCAAGACTGCATCATTGGAGGGTATGGTAATCGTATAGCTACCTTCACCATCGGTAACGGAACCTAAAGTTGTTCCCTTTACTACCACGTTTACACCCGGCAGCGCTGATCCATCTTCTTGGGCTGTAATCTTTCCTGAAATGCTTCGTTCCTGAGCATTTGCTGTCACCATCAGTGACATGAATAACCCCACACACAGTAGAATTTTCCTCATAAAATTTGTTTTGGTTAAAGTGAAAACTAGTTAATAATTATGCCGTGCATATAATCACCGTTCTGAAATCGTGATAACTCATTTGACGGAATTATTTTTCCATTAACGGATCTGCGCTAAATAGTGTTGTGAAAACGATTCGTTTTTGCGAGAAGTTTTTTAATACGCCCTGACTAATTTTCCATCCAGGTAATTGATGAATGATTTATTCACCACACGCATACCCCCACTGGTGGGATAGTTTCCTGTAAAGTACCAATCACCTTTGTGATTAGGAATGGCCTTGTGTAAGTTCTCTACTGTCTGGAAAACAACTTCCAACTCAGCCTTCATATCCGAAGGTCTTACAATATCAGTGATCTTAGCTGAAATTTCTTCGTCTGTATATTCAGCATAAAGGCGCTGTACGAAATTTTTGTGTTGTTCATGGCCGCGCGCCCGTTGACATTGCTCGTACACTTCGCCCAGCAATTCATCTTTGCCTTGCTCTTTCAATAATTCGCGCATGGCGCGGAAGGCCACAAATTCTCCCATCTTGCTCATGTCAATTCCGTAACAATCGGGGTAACGAATTTGTGGACAAGAAGAAACGATCACAATTTTCTTGGGCTCTAAGCGATCTAGCATTTTTAAAATGCTTTTCTCCAGTGTAGTACCGCGTACGATTGAATCGTCAATCACCACTAAGGTGTCGATACCTTTTCGGATTACTTCATACGTAGTGTCGTACACATGAGATACTAATTCATCGCGACTGGCATCATCAGTAATGAAAGTGCGCAGCTTTGCATCTTTCAATACAATTTTTTCGATGCGGGGACGGAAGGAGAGGAGATCCTCTGCAGCATCTACCGAAGGCTTACCCTCCAAGAGCACCTCTTTCTGTTTTTGGATGAGGTAGTCTTCAACTCCCGCCATCATGCCATAAAAGGCAGTCTCCGCGGTGTTGGGAATGTACGAGAAGACTGTATTCTTTAAATCAAAGTTGATGGCTTTGAGTACTTGTGGTACGAGCAGTTTGCCGAGTTGCTTACGCTCTCTGTAAATATCCGGATCATTTCCTCGAGAGAAATAGATGCGTTCAAAACTACAGGAAGCTTTGTCTCCTGGCTGTATGATCTGGTGTTGCGCAAATTCACCACTCTTGCTGATGATTAAGGCATGACCTGGTTTAATTTCTTCTATCTGATTGTAATCAATATTAAAGGCCGTTTTGATGGCAGGTTTTTCGGAAGCGATTACGACCACCTCTTCATCAGCATAGTAATAAGCCGGGCGTATTCCATTCGGATCGCGTACTACAAAGGAAGAGCCTGAACCGGTCATGCCAGCCATGGCATCCCCTCCGTCAAAATCTTTACAGGCTCTTTTCAATACGCGGGCAATGTCGATTTCGTTTTCAATGATTTCAGAAATCTCTTTGTTCGAATATTGATCTTTATATTTCTCGAAAAGACCTTGTACTTCTTCATCTAAGAAGTGACCGATCTTTTCCATTACAGTTACGGTATCTACCTTTTCTTTCGGATGCTGACCCAACCCAACCAGGATGTCAAAAAGTTCATCCACGTTTGTCATGTTGAAGTTACCGGCCATCACCAGGTTACGACTTCTCCAGTTATTTTGACGTAAAAAAGGATGTACGTTTTCGATACTGTTGCGACCATGGGTTCCATATCGCAGGTGTCCTAACCAGAGCTCGCCTGTAAAGGCTACATTTTCTTTCAACCACTGATCGTTGTTGAAGTTCTTCTTTCCTTCTTTTTGTGCTTTCTTGAATTTCTTGCCAATTTTTTTGAAAAGATGGGCAACGGGTTGGGGCTTTATGGAGCGATAGCGGCTTATGTATCGATGACCAGATTCAACATCTATTTTAATGTTGGCGATGCCTGCTCCGTCCTGCCCGCGATTGTGTTGTTTTTCCATCAACACATACATCTTATTCATGGCATAGGTAGGGCCATACTTTTCAACGTAGTAGGAAAGAGGTTTGCGCAAACGAACGAAGGCAATGCCACATTCGTGAAGGATTTCGTCAGTCATCTTCTCGTCATTAGGAACTGGGCAGCTGGAAAATCGAGAGTAGCGTAAGTCTTAGGCTAATTCCAAAATCCTAGTGCCCAATGCTATAGTGCAAAGGTAATTCTATTCAACCAACCCATCAAACCCGATGGCAAGAAGAATAGCCCCAGCAGCGTTATAACCAAAAGAAAACCTAAAAGATTTACGCCCCACGAATTTTCGGATGGAACCGTGTTACTTCCATTCTTTAAGAATGATTGATACGGAATTTTTAGGTAGAAAAACAGGGAAACTACCGTATTTAAGAGGCCTACCACAAATACTACCAAATAAAGTCCCTGCCCTGAAATTTCGTACGAATTCCATAAAGATGAAAAGACAAATACTTTTGCCAAAAAACCAGCCGTAGGAGGCAGTCCCGTGAGAGATATCAGGCCGACTAATAATAGAATAGAAGAAGCTGCATTACTTTTCCCAATTCCTGCGTAGGACTCCATGTCAACAATGGATTTTCTTTCGAAATGACCTATGTATAAGAACACGAGATAGTTAGCCAGTAAAAAGACAGTCGCGTAAAACAGCATAAACTGCAGGCCCTGGTTGGTGAGGGTAATGGCTCCGATTAATAAAATGCCAGCCTGTGCAATAGAAGAGTAGGCCATCATGCGTTTTGGATTTTTTTGAAGCAAGGCGGCAAAATTTCCAATGCTGAGGGTAAGTATGGCAATAAGACTGAGTACGATGTACCAACGTATGCTGGAATTTCCCTTTAGATCGATAGCTAAACAGAAAAGTACGAGTATACCGATGCCCGCCAGTTTGGGTACGACCGAAAAGAAAGCCACAATAGGGCTTGGGGCTGCTTCGTAAACATCAGGTGCCCACGGATGCATGGGCGTACTCGCTATTTTGAAGAGAAGACCCGCCAGTATAAGGCACACACTGATGAAGAAGAAAGGTGTTTGTTGGTAGTAGATAGCTTTCGCAAATACCTCGCTCGTAAAATCAAAGGTGTGCGTGATGCCGTAAAGTAAAGACATACCATACAACATAATGGCGGATGCTACGGAACCAAATAAAAAATACTTCAAGGCTCCTTCCATGCTTTTTTTAGAGAAGACAAAAGCAGTTAGCAGGTAGGAGGGAAGAGAAATGAGTTCGATGGCCAGAAATACCATGATCAAATTACTGCTCATGACGAGTACATGGGCACCGAGTAAAGCGCAAGTGACCAATGCATAGTATTCCGCTTTTCTATACTCGTAAGCCTTCCAAGAGAGAAGTACGGTAAGTACACCAGCGACATCGAATAGTAGTTTCAGGTAGACTGCGAAAGTGCTCTGTGTAAGCATCCCGCTGAAAAGCGGAATGTTCGCAGTTGTTTGATTCCAGCTTATGACCGAAGCCATGAGAGTTGCCATCAATAAAAGCAAAGCAATCCAATCGATGCTTTTTTTCTGATGCCCCTTGTTGAGCACTAAACTGCTAAGAAGTAAAATCAGGAAAGCACCTACCAGCACTAACTCTGGCAAGAAGTACTTCAGGCTTAGCTGAATCCACTCTAATTTTTCGTTTGTTCCCAGCATAGTTAGGGACGTATAATTGCTTGTATGGCTTTACCTGTTTGTAAAACAGTCTCTGTAAAACTGTCAGCAAAAGGATTAATAAAGTTGAGAAGCAATTGTGGGAAAATTCCGAAAGCAATCGTTATCAAGGCAAGTGGTAAAAGCATGAGAATTTCTCGTTGATCCAGGTCGACTAGCGATGTATTTTCTGTGGAGCTTTTGAAATGGTATTTACCGAAGAACATGCGCTGCAAAGTCCATAAGTAGTACGCTGCTCCCAACACCAAGCCTAGTGTAGCAACAATGGCAAAACTTTCGTGGATGAGTCCGTTGACTCCATTGGATTTAAAAGCTCCTAAAAAGACCATGACTTCCGCCATGAAACCCGAAAAACCGGGTAAGCCCAACGAAGCGAAAAAAGCAAGCAGTGTGTAAGAAAAGTACACGGGCATTTTGGAAGAAAGTCCTGAGTAGTTCTCAATCATACGGTCGTGCGTACGATCGTATAATACACCCACAAGAAGGAAGAGCATAGCAGAAATAACACCGTGACTGACCATTTGGTAAACAGCTCCCGCTGCACCCTCTGTGGTAACAGAGGCAACCCCTAACAAAACAAAACCCATGTGTGAAACAGAAGAGTAAGCGATTAGTCGTTTGAGATCTTTACTCGCCATAGCTGCGAGGGCTCCATAAATAATGGAGATGACACCAAACAGTGCTACCAACCAACTGAGTTGCATAGCGGCATCCGGAAAAAGGGGATAGGTAATACGCAGCAATCCATAGCCTCCAATCTTTAAAAGTAATGCAGCGAGCAAAACGGAGATGGCAGTAGGTGCTTCTACGTGAGCATCGGGTAGCCAGGTGTGTAAAGGCACCATTGGAAGTTTGATACCAAAGCCAATAAAGAGAAAGATAAAGGCCCAGACACGAACCGATATGCCAAATAATTCCAATCCTCTTTGTGGATCTAACACAGATTGCGAGAGAATATTCGCAGAGTTTGTCATGTCAGTAATACTGAAACTATGAACGACTGTGCCAGTATCGTTGCTGCTCTTGGTGGATAGCAGGAGCGCAATCATCACAATCAGAATCAGAATAGAACCTAGTAGCGTATAGAGAAAGAATTTAATGGAGGCATATTCTCTTCGCGCTCCGCCCCAGATGCCGATGAGGAAAAACATGGGTAAGAGCATGAACTCAAAGAAAAGGTAGAAGAGTAGGAAATCTTGCGCACAGAAAGTACCCATCACCGCTGCGTTCAATACAAGTAATAGGGCGAAATAACCCTTACGACTTTTCTCTACTTTCCAGGAAGAAATAGTGGCTATGATGAAAATGAAAACAGATAGCCCAACTAAAGGTAAGCTCAATCCATCCAGCGCAACAAAGTAGTCGGCACGCACTTCGCCCCAAGTGCCCATAGCAAGGCTTATCCACCTAGCACGTTCAGCAAGTTGCAATCCCGTCAGGGAAGTGTCGTATGCAGCGAGAATGAATATAAAGACGAGTCCCTGGAGCAATGCAATTAATAAGGCAATACTTCTTCCATAGAAAGTCCCTGCAGGAAGCACCAACACGATAAGTGCCCCGATTAAGGGAAGAAAGATGAGCAGGGAAAGTAGATACTCGTGCATTCGTGTTTAATAATTAGTAAAACAAAAACCAAAATAGGGAAATAACTAATGCGAACACCGACCAAAAGATGTAGGACTGAATCTGACCACCGCTAAAGGAACGTGCAATTGAACCAAATCCCTTGGCGAGTCGGCCACTGGCGTCCACCAGTCCATCCACAATATTTTTATCTACCCAGGCTAAGAGATGTGCCAACCCAACGGTGAGGTAAGCGAACCCGTGTATAATGCCATCCAATCCTTTTTTATCAATTCGTTCAGAGACAGTGCTCATGGCGAGTATAGGTTTCGTCACCAATAAACTATTCAAATAATCCAGGTAGTAACCCTCTTGCAAGAAGCCAAGAGTGGTTGGCTTTTTCCTGTACTTAAACCACAAGAAGGCGAGCACAGTAAGAGTAGGTATACTTATGAGTGAAAGCCATGTAATGAAAAGGTTGTGTTCTTGATTGGGTTGAATCGAATCCAGCAACCATCCTGAAAAATCCAAAGGATGAAAGGCGACCATCCACCAAAGCGATCCAAGCGAGAGTAAAACAAGCGGAATGCGCATGATGGTAGGGACTTCTTGTATGGTTAACAACGCTGTCTTTTTAGCTTCCTCAAAAAACACAAACCACAGCATGCGCACCGTGTAGAAGATGGTGAGTACAGAAGTGATCACGATGGTCCAGGCAAATGCCTGTCGCCAAACCTGATCGCCAGACCAGCTAAAGACGCTTACCAGTATAGCATCCTTAGATTGAAAGCCTGAAAAGAGAGGAAGACCCGCCAAGGCTGCCGCACAAATACTGAAGCAGAAAAAAGTAATGGGCATCTCTTTTCGGAGCCCACCCAAATTTCGAATGTCTTGTACATCAAAGTGTACATGACTACTATGTTGTGCCTGGTGAAGCGAGTGAATAACAGCACCTGCGCCTAAAAATAATCCAGCCTTAAAAAAAGCATGGGTTAGTAAATGCAAGAGGGCAACTCCATACGCACCCGTACCGACAGCTGCTACTAATAATCCTAATTGAGAGATGGTGGAATAGGCAAGAATTTTTTTAAAGTCAAATTGATGGAGAGCAGCGAGTGCTCCGAGTACTGCTGTACTGCTTCCGATAATAACTACAACATCAAGCGCTAGCGGGGTGAAAAGAGGAAAGACACGGATTAATAAAAACACTCCAGCCACAACCATGGTAGCGGCATGAATCAAGGCTGATACTGGTGTAGGGCCTTCCATGGCACTGCTCAACCAGTTGAAAAAGGGAAGCTGAGCGGATTTGCCCATGACAGCCAGCAGCAAACAAAGAGCTGCACCCGTTCTCCACGCTTCTTGTTCTTCAAAATTGAAAGAGGTTAGACTGAAGCTTCCGGTATGGCCCCAAATAATCAAGAGCGCGATGATGAAACCCAAATCAGCAATCCGATTAATAATGAATGCTTTTTTAGCTGCGGCTGTGGCGGCATCCTTTTCCCGCCAATGACCAATCAGCATGTAGGATGAAAACCCAACCAGTTCCCAGAAAACAAAAAGCAATAAAAGATTATCGGCCAGCACTAAGCCAAGCATGGCAAAGGTGAAGAAACCTAATATGCTGTAATAGCGTTGCTCGCCCTTGTCCCCAGCCATGTAACCAATGGAGAAGAGATGAACCATGAAGGAAATGAACGTGACAACCGACAGAAGAACAAGCGTGGTGTTATTGAGTAAGATGCCCGCTGTAACCGTGCTTTCTCCGAGGGTGAACCAGGTCTTTTCCCAGACAAGCGTGGGTTCGTTCCATTGACTAATGGAAAGGAGGAGAGATAAGATCGAGGCAAGTGCAAGTAGGAGCGAAGAGGCTAAGGGAGTAATCCATCGATGGCTTGCTGGAATAACCGTGGCCACTAGTGCCGACAGCAAGGGCAATAATGCAATCAATACAAGTGAACTAAAAAGTGCCTGACTACTCATCCTTTTAACTCATTTATTTCATCAGGCACGGATGTGTGATAATGCCTGTATACTTGTAGGATAATGGCTAAGCCCACAGCGGTTTCGCACACAGCAATCACCATCACAAAAAGTGCAAAGACTTGTCCATCCAGTGAAGCAGGGACAGTTTTGTTAAAAGCAATCAGATTTAAGTTGGCTGCATTTAACATCAATTCAATGCCCATCAATACAAGAATTGCGTTACGCTTAACCAATACAATTACCAGTCCAATAGAAAAGAGCAGCGCACTGAGGATGTAAATAGACTGCAGTGACATTAGTTCTTTACGTGTTTAAATCCAGCAATCGTTGCGGCTCCCATCAACACCGCTAGCAGTAAAACACCTGCCAGTTCGAAAGGCAACACATAGTCCGTTAATATTTCTATACCAATTCTCTCTATGTTGTTATTGACTATCGTTTCCTGAGCGGAAGATGGCAAGGCGAAAAGAGATTTGTGAACAAAGAAGAGTAATAGAAAGAAAACACCTGCTCCAACGGCTAAACCCGGGAGTAGGCCGGTATTGGTAATGGGTACCGCTTGTCCTCCTGCTTTTGTAGTAAGCATGATACCGAAGATGATAAGAATGACCACGCCTCCGGCATACAATAAAATCTGAGACACTGCTAAAAATTCAGCTTGCAATAGAATGAAAAGTGCAGCCAGTGAAAGTAAGCAGGTGAGCAGCGCCAGTGCTGCGTGGAAAATATTCTTGAGAAATAACAATACTATTGCTGAAAGAGCTGCAGTGCCTATGAAGAAGTAAAATAAGAAAGCGACAAGTGTCATTGCTGAGTGGGAGGTGAAGGTGGAGGCATCTTAGGTTTGAAAACCGGTCGTGCAGGCTTCGGAGGCGCGGAGCTATCCGTTACGACTGGAGTGGCGACTACTTTTGCCTTCTGATGTTCATCCCAGGCTTTTTTCTTCTCTTCAATTTCAGCAGGCGTCATTTCCCCAAAAACAAAGTTGTGCTCTTTCAAATCGAAGACGCTAAAATCATATTCCTTTGTCATGGTCAGGCATTCAGTGGGGCACACCGTAGTGCACAAACCGCAGAAACAGCATTTGGCCATGTCAATATCGAACTTAGCCGCATAAATACGTTTAGCCGTTCCATCTGAAGTTTTACCAATCACTTCGGCTGATTTAATAGGCTCAATTGTAATGCAATCTACCGGACAAACAACGGCACACTTGTCGCAGACAATGCAATCGTCAATTTCGTTGTGAAGTTTGTAGCGACCTACATCCGGAACTGGTAATTGAACATGCGGGTATTGAATGGTGGCAATGCCCTCACGATCAGTAAAATAATCGGTGGCTTGGATGCTTTTTACAGGCTGACTTTTTCTGGATTTGAAAAAATGGCTAAGCGTGAGCCTCAAGCCGCCCGACAATGACGTAACGGATTGTGCTAGATTTTTCCAATAAGAATCATGACGTTCCACAGGCAGCAAAAATACAAAACAGTGTGGATAAACAAGAGTTTAGCGTACTAGGAATAAATTACCCTGCAACGTTCGTCTTTTAGTAATTCCGGAGCACTGCTTACATCAATCTCCGATTTGGCATCTTCCATTACTTCCCGCACTTTGCTCTTGATCTCCCGCATGCGCATGGCTTCTATAAAGCGCTTTACTTCTTCGTTATTTTCCAGGATTAACTCTGGGACCAAGGCAGGCTTGTCATCATCGCCTTTCGCAACCATGGTAAAGTAACACGAGTTGGTATGCTTTATTTTTCCTGTTTTTACATTTTGTGCTTCTACGCGTATGCCCACTACCAGGGAGGTTCTCCCCACATAGTTAACAGACGCATGCAACGATACCAGCTCTCCCACTTCTACCGGTTGAAGAAACTCCACTTTATCAACAGAAACCGTTACGCAGTAAGTGCCAGCGTGCTTGCTGGAAGTTGCATAGGCCACCTTATCCATTAGCGAAAGCAGAATGCCTCCATGTATTTTACCTCCGAAGTTGGCATAGGAAGGAATCATTAGCTCTGTAATAGTGGTTTTCGATTCCCGTACAGCTTTGCTTGTCATGGTGTAGGTTTATACCCACTAAGGTACAATACTCAGCAAATTTTTGCCTATACTTTTTGCATCAATCCGCGCAAGCGAACAAACAAGGCACCTGCTACTAACGTGAGGCCAATGAGCAATCCGTACCAAATGCCAGAAGGTCCCAGTCCTAATGTGAAGGCTAAGTAATAGCCCAAGGGCAATGCGATGATCCAATAGGCTACAAAAATGAGTAGTGAAGGAATCTTCACATCCTGTAAGCCACGCAGCGCTCCGGCACAGACTACCTGCATACCATCCGAAAGTTGGAAGAACCCGGCTATCACTAAGAGAGAGGCGGTCAGGGTAATGACATCAATATCTCGTATGTAGAGTGTTGGAAGTAGATACCTTCCTACAATGAAGAGAACGGCCCAGGCAACCATCAACCCAAGTGCCATAATGATTAAGGTGTATGCTGCATTGGTGAGTTGCTTCCTGTTTTTCTTACCTAAAAAATGCCCTACTCGAATGGTAGCAGCAGAGGCAAGTCCGGAGGTGGTCATGTAACTAATCGTTGCCAGGTTAATCGCAATTTGGTGGGCAGCCAACGCAGTCGTTCCAAACCAGCCCATCATAATGGCGGAAAGACCAAATGCACCGGTTTCAAAAATAAATTGCGAACCGGCAGGGATACCAATATGAAGCATCTGGTTAATCAACTTCTTTGAATATCCTGTTAAAGAAAAGCCAGCCCGATAGATATGAAATTTAGGAGCGTAATAAACGTATAGAAACATACTCAGTCCCATCACCACACGTGATATCAAGGTGGCCCAACCAGCACCGTTTAAGCCCAATGCAGGGAAACCAAACTTTCCGAAGATGAGCAGATAGTTAAGCAGTACATTCAGCAGGTTACTCCCAATCACGACAATCATGGCCATGCGTGTATCGTGCAAGCCTTCAGCAAATTGCCGGTACGTTTGAAACACCATAGTGGGTAAAATGGAGAGGGCAACTATGCTGAGATAGGGTAGGGCTAAGCTAACGACTTCAGCAGGTTGATTGAGGTGCGTCAACAGGGGTTCAATAGCAAAGATGAGGACAACGAGAAGCAGTCCTGTTGCCAAATTGATGAAGGTACCATTTTTTAAAACAGCGATGACTCTGGATCGATCACCACCACCATCGGCTTCGGCCACCAACGGTGTAATGGCGTAAGAAACACCTACTCCAAAGAAAAGTGGAATAGTAAAGAACACATTGGCAAAAGAGGAAGCTGCCAGAGGAGTCGCTCCTGTCCAACCAACCATAATACTATCCGCCACGCCCGTCATTACCTGCCCCAACATGCTGAGCATAACCGGTACGGCCAGAGTTGTATTCGCTTTAAAATGATCGTTAATGGACATAGCAAAAAGAAGGCGGCAAGATACGTTCTTTGAGCGTTGAGTCTAGATTTTTTTTAAGCGCGCCACAGCGAGAATTCCCGCCACACTCATACTATCGGTTATTTCTCCCTCCAACACCATGCGCAGCGCTTCGGTTAACGGAACCTTTTTAGCGGTTAGGTCTGCTTCAGTTTCCTCCAACTCACTTTCTCCTTCACGTAAGTCTTCAGCTAAAAAAATGAACCCTTCTTCATCAGTTACAGAATTGGATGTATGAAATCGCATGAGTGGTGTCCATCGGCTAGCCGTTAAGCCTGTCTCTTCTTTTAGTTCGCGTTTGGCTGATGCTACTCTATCTTGCTCCAATGGACATCCACCTTCCGGGATCTCCCAACTCCATTCATTAAGCGTGTACCGAAATTGTCTGACAAGCCACGTATTGCCGTCCTGATCCAGCGGCAGAATGCCGATGGCTTTATTCTTGAAATGCACTTTTCCATAAATGCCCTTGCCTCCGGCCGGGTTGATCACCTGATGCTCAGTAACGCTAATCCATTTATTGTCATATACCTGCTGAGTCGATAACGTTTTCCAAGGGTTTGGTTCGGCATCTGATAAAGTGTGATCCATGGGTGAGTTTAATGGTTATATGAAATGTGTGGCATGTTAGTCATCTACAGGAATATTAGCAATTTCATCGCTTCAAGGTAGCACTCATCGAATGGGTTTTGGATGAATTGTAACATCTTGAAAATTAGGTAGAAACCCCTACGTGTTTTAAAGAGATACTTTCGCTAATCTTCTGTATATTCATATATTAATTAACGGAGTTATGAGACGTGTTGCCTATTCAAAGTCGTTTTGGGAATTAGTCACCCCTGAATTAATCCTCATCATCATCATTCTCGCGGTAGCGTTGACTTCTTACCTAAAGGTTTAACCTTCGGTATTCTCCCAAGTGAATAATTAGTAACATTGTGCTTTAGTAAAGCACCAGCATTCACTTTGTTACAAATTTCCTTTACACCCGATAAACTAGAAGCCGGTTGCGATGAAGTCGGGCGGGGTTGTCTGGCGGGTCCTGTAGTGGCTGCAGCTGTTATTCTTCCCAAAAAGTATAAACACAATTTATTGAACGACTCCAAGCAACTTACCGAACAGGTGCGGTTAGAGCTGGACGAGGTAATTAAGCGTGATGCCCTTGCCTGGGCCATTGCAGAAGTAAGTCCTCAAGAAATCGATCAGATTAATATTCTCAATGCCTCCTTTAAAGCGATGCACCTGGCGCTTGATCAATTACAAACTACTCCGGAACTCTTGTTGATTGATGGGAACCGCTTTAAAACGTACAAGCAAATTCCCCATCAGTGCATTATTAAAGGTGACGCTAAATTTCTGTCCATCGCAGCGGCTTCTGTTCTTGCTAAAAACTATCGTGATGACTTGATGAAGAAGTTGGCCAATGAATTTCCGGGTTATGGTTGGGCTACGAATGTAGGTTACCCTACTATTCAACACCGCAACGGAATTAAAAAACAAGGTATAACAC
>LNEN01000186.1 GCA_001464155.1 Cytophagales bacterium Ga0077538
TTTCTATATTAATAGACGTAATGCGTAAGTATCCGGATTACTTACCTCCTTATTATCAGGCGGGCCTACTTAGTATTGAAAGTGGTAAAGAAGAAGAAGGAAAGTCAATTTTAGAGAAAGGTATTAAGGTTGCTCAACAACAAAACGACCGCAAAACACTGAATGAGTTGCGGTCGTTGTTGGATAATATTTAAGGTTGAAAACCACATAGAGACATGAGACTGTCTCAAAAGTCTGATCGTCATTTCGACCGAAGGGAGAAATCCCCCAAACTATGATTCTTCAAGCGGGGGATCGCCACGCTTCGCTCGCGATGACGCCTTTAGTTGACTTTTGAGATGGCCTCGATTCAATCTTAGAAAGGAGCATCATCGCTATCCTCCGTTGGAGCTGGTCTTGCAGAAGGTGCATCTCCCCCGGTATTTAATCGACTTTCAAACTTTCTGAATCCTTCAAAAGGACTATCGCCAGAAGGTGCATCCAAATCCGCGAACTTCGTGTACTTGCCAATGAACTTGAGCTTCACCGTTCCTGTAGAGCCATTTCTGTGCTTGGCTATGATCACTTCACCCATACCTTGCGTTGGCATGTTGTCTTCATCAATGTCAATCTTATAGTACTCAGGACGATACAAGAACATTACGATATCGGCATCCTGTTCAATAGAACCCGATTCACGCAAGTCAGATAGTTGAGGGCGCTTATCGCCACCGCGTGTCTCCACACCACGACTTAACTGAGACAAGGCCAATACAGGAACACTCAATTCTTTTGCAATACCTTTCAAGGCACGAGAGATGGAAGCAATTTCCTGTTCGCGGTTACCTCCCTGGTCTCCCTTCATCAACTGGAGGTAGTCTATAATAATGAGTTGTACGTTGTGTTCTGCTTTCAAGCGTCTGCACTTGGCGCGTAATTCAAGCACGGATAAAGCTGGAGTATCATCAATAAAAATAGGAGCAGCTGAGAGCTTGTTTGTTTTGTGCACCAACTGTTGCCACTCAAAATCAGCGAGTTGACCTTTCTTAATCTTTTCCCCTTCCAATTCTGCTTCCGCAGAAATCATACGATTCACTAACTGAAGAGAAGCCATCTCTAACGAGAAAATAGCCACCGGCATTTTGAAATCTACTGCTGCATTGCGCAGAGCAGAAACTACGAAAGCCGTCTTACCCATACCCGGTCGAGCGGCAATTATCACTAAATCAGACCTTTGCCAACCGGACGTCATACGATCCAGGGCGGTGAATCCGCTTGGCACACCAGTAAGTCCGTCCTTATGATCCTTCAATTTCTGCAATTCCTGAATAGCGCGATACATGAGGTTCTTCATGTTATCGTAATTCTTGCGCAGGTTAGAATCAGAAATTTCGAAAACGGCTTGCTCTGTTTTGTCCAATAGCTCAAATACATCCGTAGTGTCTTCGTAGGCATCGGAGTGAATCTGAGAAGCTACTTGAATCAGCGTACGCTTAATCGCCATCTCGATGATGACGCGTGCGTGGTATTCAATGTTAGCCCCTGAACTTACTTTGGAGGTGAGCTCAGCAATGTAGTAGGCACCGCCCACCAATTCAATTTTTGCAGTCTTACGCAACTGGTTTACCACCGTGCGCATGTCGACTGGTTCTGTGTTTTTAAACAGCTCGACAATGGCTGAATAAATTTCTTTATGCGCCTCGGCATAAAAATGCTCAGGCTTTAAAAACTCCACTACAGCATTAAGTGCATTTTTCTCGAGCATGAGTGCTCCGAGAACTGCTTCCTCCAGATCAAGCGCCTGAGGGGGCAACTTGCCTAAGCTTTCAGAGATATCTCTCGGTACTAACTTTGTTGACCTGTTACCTACCCTCAATGACGTTGATCGCTCCATACAGTGGTTGTTGTACGTTCTTTGTTTAATTTTTCAGGGAGACAAACGTACAACTCTGTATATATACACAGTCTACAAGTTCTGCACAAAGCATCCATGTGGAAATGTTCATAAGTTGGTAAGAGTTGGTCACTAATTGTCAAAAGTCATATAACTCTGTGGCCGTAGGGCAACAAAGTGTGGACAAATTTTCTTTACTTTAGCCGTTAAAATTCTAGTTCAATGGCCGTTACAGTTCAGAAGATTCATTTTATCGCCATCGGTGGAAGCGTGATGCACAATTTGGCCATTACGCTGAAACAACAAGGACACACCATTACCGGATCGGACGATGAAATCTATGAACCCTCTCTTACAGAATTAAAAAAGCACGGACTACTTCCTGCTAAAGAAGGATGGCACCCTGAGCTACTGGACACTTCTTATAATGCAGTGATTCTTGGCATGCATGCTAAGAAAGATAATCCTGAATTACTTAAAGCTCAGCAACTTGGACTAAAGATATATTCCTTTCCAGATTTCATTTACGAGCACTCGAAAGACAAACAACGCATTGTGATTGCCGGTAGTCATGGTAAAACCACCATCACTGCCATGGTCATGCATGTATTGAATTTTCATAAACGTAAATTCGACTACGTAGCGGGGGCCAAAGTAAATGGCATTGAAAACACAGTGCATCTGTCCGATGCCCCCATCATTGTGATTGAAGGAGATGAATACCTCGCATCTGCCTTAGATCCCACCCCAAAATTCTTGCGTTACCAACACCATATTGGCGTGATCAGCGGTATTGCCTGGGACCATGCGAATGTTTTTCCGACAGAAGAAGAATATGTAAAACAGTTTGATCTCTTTGCTGATCAAACACCGAAAGGCGGCATGCTCATTTATTGCGAGCAAGACCCTATGAATCTGATGATTGCGAAGAAAGAGCGCTCGGATGTACTCTCCTTGCCGTACAAAACACATCCTCACTCAGAAGAGAATCATCAGTTCTACCTGACCAATGCCAAAGAGCGCTACCCCATCAAAGTTTTTGGTACACACAATTTGCAGAACATTGGCGCTGCGAAGGAAGTATTAAAGCGCATTGGCATTTCTGCTGAAATGTTCTTTGAAGCTATTACCAGTTTCGAGGGTGCTGCCGGTCGTTTACAAAAGTTAAAAGAAGTACACAGCACTGCTGTTTACAAAGATTTTGCTCATGCTCCTTCAAAAGTGAAGGCCACCGTGAAAGCGATGAAGGAACTTTATCCAGAGAGAGAACTGATTGCTTGCTTCGAGCTACACACCTACAGTAGTTTGAATAAGAACTACTTACCTCAATACAAGGACAGTCTAAAGTTGGCACAAGTGCCGATTGTCTACTTCAATCCTGAAAAAGTAAAGGCCAAGGGTTTTCCAGAAATAACAGAAGGTGATTTAAGAAAAGCTTTTGCTTGTCCTTCGTTACAGGTATTTACAGATTCTGCCGCCTTGCGTACTTTTTTGAAAACACAGAATCTTTCCAATAAGAATGTATTGCTAATGAGCTCTGGCAATTTTGGTGGATTGGATTTGAATGTCCTTGCCTCCGAACTTATTTAGTCAAATTATTATCGTGCTATTCGATCTGTATTATGAAGTTGAATCTTAAAAATCCGTTGTGCTTTTTTGATCTGGAAACAACGGGTATTAACATCACACAGGATCGAATTATTGAAATTGCTGTTATTAAACTGATGCCGAATGGCGAAGTGTTACGCAAAACCAATATCCTGAATCCCACCATTCCGATTCCACCAGAGTCAACCGCTATACACGGCATTACCAACGAACAAGTAGCTGACAAACCTACTTTCAAAGAAGTGGCCAAGGACTATGCACGTTTTCTGGAAGGATGTGATCTATCTGGTTTTAATGTACTTAAGTTTGATATACCGGTATTAGTAGAAGAATTTCTGCGCGTAGGTGTAGATTTTGATTACAGCAAGAAGAAGATTATTGATTCACAACGCATTTTTCACTTGATGGAAAAGCGTACACTTGGTGCTGCCTACAAATTCTATATGAATGCAGACCTGACTGATTCACATACGGCAGAAGCAGATACTGAAGCTTCTATGAAAGTCTTGCTGGCACAAGTGGAGCGCTACGAGGGCCAAGATGTAACTGATGGCTTAGGAAACAAAGTAGGAGAAATACGGAATGACATGGATGCCCTCCATAAACTAACCGGTTCCGAAATGGTTGATCTTTCCGGAAGAATTGTACGTAATCAAAAAGGAGAAGAAGTATTTAATTTCGGCAAGCATAAAGGCAAAACTGTAGCCAGCATATTAACGGCAGAACCCTCCTATTATGATTGGATGATGAACGGAGATTTCGCGTTAGACACAAAGCGTAAATTAACAGAGATTAAACTGCGCAGCTTTAAGCGTTAGAAGTATTAGCCTACTTCTTTAACCAGGTAGCCGTTATTTCATTCAAGAGGTTCACTTTCTGAGTAAAATCTCCCTTGATTCGACTGCGCACAGCATTCATGTTGGACAGTAATTCATCTGTTGACTCCGGAATCACTTCTTCAAAAAATTCACGAATTCGTTTGGCCATGGTGGGTGATTTACCATTGGTTGATATTCCAAGCTTCAAATTTCCTTTCGTAATAACAGCTCCCAAATAGAAATCACAAAGCGCTGGCGTATCGGCCACGTTTATTAAAATCTTTCGCTCTCTGGCAACTCTATAGATTTCCGAATGAAGGTTCTTATTGTCTGTTGCTAAAATCACTACGTGTTTACTCTCCAAATCATGCCATTCAAAATTGCGTTCAATAAGCTGTAGACTTGGATGTTTTTCTGCCAATGATTTTATCTCAGATCGAATTGTTCCAGCTACCAAGGTTATGGTAGCTTCTGGACTACTCTTAATTAAAGCACTTACTTTCTCAAGCCCCACATTACCACCTCCCACCACAAGGCATGATAAGATCTCGAGCTTCAAAAAAATTGGAAAAAGTGTGTTCGATTCAGATTGCATACAGAAATCTGCAAAGCAAACCACTTCTCCCACAACAATTATTGCAGGCGAAGCAATCGTACTGTCCTTCACCAATTGCACAATGGTTGACACATTTCCTATGAGATGCTGTTGCGTTGGTAAACTTCCATTTTGAACGATCGCAACAGGTTGTTCTTGCTTTCCTATCTTGATAAACTCGTTCATTATTTCTTCCAAATGTTGAAGTCCCATAAGAATGACAATGGTGGCCGTTGATTGAACTGCTAGTTTCACATCGGCTGAAATTTTGCCGTAGCGTGTTGTGCCTGTTACGATCCATACACTTTCGCTCATTCCTCTGGCGGTTACTGGTATTCCAATACTGGCTGGAACCGCCAGCGCACTGCTAATGCCCGGTACAACAACGGTTGGAATACCATGCTGCTGAGCATGGTTCATTTCTTCCGAACCTCTGCCAAACACAAAAGGATCGCCACCCTTTAAGCGAACAACATGACCATAGCGGTGCGCAAATTCAACGATCAGTTCATTAATTTTCTCTTGGGAGAAGGAATCTTCACCAGCTCGTTTACCCACACAGAAAGAAGGAATACACTTTGGTATAAAGTGCAATATCTCAGAAGAAACAAGGGCATCATATAAAACAACGTCAGCAGTTTCTACTATTCGCAATGCCTTTAAAGTGATTAGTTCTGGATCTCCAGGTCCTGCTCCGACAAGAGTCAACCGTGGATTTTTCACCACTATTTTCATACGCTTAACGATTTTGCCGGTTCACCAAGGTGGTACGTAATGGATGCTTTCAAGAACTCCTTTACTTCTTCCAAATAAGTAAGCGCAAACTCAGCAGTTGGTTCTTGTTTGTTGATTTGCAACACGAATTCTTTGAACCCTTTTGCCGCTTGAAGAGAACTATCGCCATACTCCTTTTCGAAATCCTGAATCACTTGTATCTGTGAGCTCGGGCGAATGTCCTTTACGAGTAACAATGCTTTAGCGGTATTAACTGCGGCACTATAGCTGTGGTAAACTGAATCGGCATACTGCTGCATTTGAATAGCCTGTGTAGCTGAATTAAGCTTTTCTTCAGATTCATAAAATAAGGTAGTCACTAAATCAATGATCACTCCGGCACATTCACCAGTTGCTGTTTGCAAGGCAAAATCGTGTTCATCGCCCCAGTCACAATAATCCGCTGGTGTGACAGAAGAAAGGTCAGTGAGCGGTTTTAATAAGTTATAAAAATGAGTGCGGCCCACACGAAGGAAATAATCATGGTAATACTCACCCTCCTGTCCATTGCTTTCAAAATCATTAAGCAAAAGACGTAACGCATTGGGTCCTCGCTTGCTGGGAATCTTGATGATCTTATCAGCGATAATGCCAGCTCCATCTTTCAGTCTTCCACCGCCCAGCAATACCACCAAGGCTGGTAATACTTTTCCTTGTTTGTCCTTAATGGTACTTCCATGCAATCCAATGCCAGCCAAACCATGCTGGCCACAAGAATTGGGACAGCCGCTTATTTTGATTTTTAAGTTCTTGTTATAGATAAGATCCGGATATTCTTCACGGATCACTTTCTCCAACTGCAACGAAATGTTCGAACTATCCGAGATCGCTAAGTTGCAGGACTCCGTTCCGGGACATGCTGTAATGTCGGCAACACTATCAAAACCGGGCTCTGCTAAACCGAGTTTATTCAAGGCTACAAAAAGTGATCGCAATACTTCAGGTCGACAGTAGATGCATAGGTATCTACCACTTCAGCAAAGGACCGTGCCAGATAGGAAGACATGTTTCCCAATGGCAGTTTAACATACACACCAAAAAAACCTTCCTGCTTTTGCTCTACTACATTCGTATCCAACCAACGCTGATATTTAACCTCATCGTCAAGGATGACTTTTTCATAAGGAATAAATTCACTAATGCTTGGATCCGGTAAAATGTCTTCATTCACTTTATAGTATTTTACTTTCAATGCCTTTCTTTCCTGTTCAACCAATTCTAAAAAGGCAGATAGGCCTAGTTCATCGATCAAAAATTTCAAGCGCGCCTTCATTCTTCGGTTGCGCTCGCCATAGCGATCAAAAACACGAAGTACGGCCTCTGAAAAAGGAATGAGCTGTTCTTCCTCTAGAAACTCAAATGCCGGTAAGGCTAAATACGGATTGGCACCTAGTCCTCCTCCAATCATTACTTTAAAACCTCGCTTGCCATTCTGCAATTTTGGAATGAACCCAAGGTCGTGGATAAAACTAAAAGCCGTATCCTCATCACTGGAAGAGAAAGATATTTTAAACTTTCTTCCCATTTCCTGACAAATGGGATTGCGCAGAAAATATTGAAACATTTCATAGGCATAGGGGCTCACATCAAAAGGTTCTTTTGGATCTATACCTGCCAGATCCGATGCTGTAATGTTGCGAACAGTATTCCCACACGCTTCACGCAGTGTTATATTATCTTTCTCCAACCTTGCCCACAATTCGGGTGTACGATCAAGGCTTACAAAATGTAATTGTATATCCTGTCGCGTGGTTGCATGAAGGTTCTTACTGGCATATTCATCCGCTACATCAGCGATGGTACGCAATTGGTGAGTAGTGAGTCGACCTAAAGGAAGCTTGATACGAATCATTTGCACTCCCGCTTGTCGCTGTCCATAAATCCCCCTCGCCAACCGAAGGCTTCTGAATTTGTCGTTATCAATCTTGCCATTTTGATAAAGAAATATTTTTCTTTCAAGGTCAAGAATGTCCTGTGCTACTACAGGATTAGTAATGTCTTCTAGCTCGGAACGAAATGCTTGCATACAATTGGTAGTTTGGGTTGGGTGGATAGTAAAAGAGCCTCTCTGAAATTTCAGAAGAGGCTCATCACTCGGGGGTCTTTTATAAATACTTCTATGGCTCTCTTCTGTACTCCACTAGCATCATTACACAATTCCACATACAAGAGGTGGTCTGCTTATGAGTAGTCTTATATATAATGACTGTTTGCATTGGGTTTTTGTTATCGTTTGTTAACGGGTCAAATATAGAATAATTTTTAATAGTCTACTATTCCTATAGATATTAAATTATTTATACATTTGCCTCCATGTTGTTAGACACCTGGATTTCTAGTAAAATCAAAAACGATCAGGAAGCTGCCCGTTGGATTAGTGCCACCAAGGCTGTATCCTGGCGCATTGTTGGAACCATTGACACCTGGATCATCTCCTTTCTTATTACGGGTCAGTGGGAACTTGCCTTTTCTATTGCCTCTGTTGAAGTGTTTTCTAAAGTGGTGCTCTATTATTTCCATGAGCGCATCTGGGAAAAAATCCG
>LNEN01000187.1 GCA_001464155.1 Cytophagales bacterium Ga0077538
GGTAGCGGTTGCAAGCAATAATGAAGCTGCACCCGCAAGCATTGTAGGCATCAAGGTGTCATCTGCTTCATGGGCTGACATCAATGTCTGGAAAGAGAATATAAAAGCCGCGGCGGTAGCGGCTGGTGATGGCAAGTACAAGTTTGATGGCAAGACTAAGATTTGGAATGTTTTACAGCCAACCTGGGATCATCTTATTGCAAACTATCCAGGCGCAGCGGATAAAGTTGAGCTTGTAAGCGGCACCTTGTCTTATCTTTAAAAAGGAATTGAATTATGGCATTTACAGAATATTTATTTGATCCTAAGAAGATCAAGACACAGGTCGAGAACCGCACGCAGAGCCTGCGAGAAAATAAGGGATTCTCAGACTTACTTGGATTCGGACTCAAGGTTATCCATGACCGGCTTTCGAAAGATCGTAGGCGGTATATTGATTATGGACCTTATTGGTGGTCACTCAAAGATTTGCTGAATGCGAACGGCTACAATTTTGGCGATCAATCAGATCCCATAGTTAAAGCCGCATATCACGGCGATTCAGATGTAGAAACACTCGTTATGGCAGACGAATTCAGAACTGAATACTTAGCAACAACTATTTTGTATACAAGCCGATTCATGCTTGATGGCACGACCGATGAATTCTGGGTATTGGCTTAGGAAAATTGCCGGTATTGCTGTGCACATTATCAATACGCCCCTTTAATATGGGGTACACAGTTTGTTACAATTTTTTATTTGTAATAAAAACGTTCTAAATTGTTATGTAATTTATTGGTTTTTAATAAATAGTAAAAGTTCTTTACCTGCACCTCCAAGGGTCGCGCCGCCGACCGGCGCGAAGGTTATGCACCCGAAAGGGGGTATGCTGCCTGATTTTAAAATTTCTATTTTTCTTTTCCGAATATATGATAAATATGCGGTAGCTATATAATTATTTGTTAGCCATAGTTAGTACGTTAATTCTAAAAATATGATGGCAGTTGATATCGAAAACCTTTCATCGGTTAAAAAACTTAAAAAGGCTCTTGTCAAAGAGATTCCATTTGTCCCAAATAATAGTGATTCCAAGAACTTCTTGCTGGGATTGGAACTGGGACAACTGATTCATATCCATGACTCGTGGAAGCAGAGGATGATATTGCCTCAGCCACGGCGGGTACATGCTGCGGGTTATGTCAGAAACGATCTGCTATATATTGAAAATAAGGAACTAATTAGGCATCTTAGAAAACAGATAGAAGCTGGCGAAGATGTCAATTTGTACCTATCAGATGCAATTCGAAAAGCAAGTTTTAAAGTTGAGAATTTCAGGAATACTGGAACATTTAACGGCTCTCGCGACCGAATGCTGGTTTGCGAGGGTTTTTATCATTTTCACTTAGCAGCGTACCCACAGAGAACCGATGAAATACTAATTGGCATTGTTAGAGATGATTTTGTTGATTTTCTTGGTATTTTTACTCATGAAATATTTAAGGATATAAATCAGTCGAATTCCGAGATGCACAACAAGTATGAAAAATCAATAAACGAATATGTCCAACGTAAGTTTCCTGAAGGGGGGGTGTTTATTGGCGGTGTGGGCGGAGGGCTCCAAAATATGGCTGGTAGCTCAACCTCAAGTTCCTTCAATCAAATTGACAAAATAAGATCTATCACGTGGATAGAAGTGTATTGCGGAGGCATTGAGGCATTCACGAGAAAATTGTATTGTGATTTACACTCTAGAAATCCACAAAAAGTCAATCCAGAATGGGTAATCGAGCATAGATCTCTAATAATATATGATCGGGCCAATAAGGTGAAATTCGACTCTAATGAACTGAGGCGGAAAATTAGAGTAACTCTGCCAATAAGCGGATCGCACACTCCATAAGATTTTGTTTATAGTTCTAGCTTCTCCATATTGCTATACAGGTTTATATTTCTTACTTGAAGCCGAAGGATAAACTTTAAAAGGAGGGAATAGGATTATTATTAAGCATATAAAAAATGGCGAAATTAGTACTTATATGGAATTTAACAAAAAGATTCGCGCATTCAGACATGCAATTTATTGGTTGCAAAAATTAAGATTAAAATCTGATCCTTTTCTTTTATTCGCACAACAGCCATATTCATGGATTGAAATTGATGGGATTAGAATTCCGGATTCCGTGCTTTTTCAAATTACTTGTGAAGAAGATAGTAAAACTTTTCTGAAATCCTTTGAGCTAAATCACCTGCCTGCTTTAAAAAACAATCAAGTTTAACCAATCTCAAGTACAAGGGTCGCGCCGCCGTCTGCCGCGAAGAGTATGACTCGGAAAGCGGCATGCTCCCGTTACCTATCATAATTTATCATTATTCTTAACTGCTAAAATGATTTTAACTGTAAGTTTAATTGACATGTTTAACATGTACTGAGAATATTATTAATAAAGTTATTGATATCATAATTCTTCAATCAATTATCTATAATAAGTGAGCTGTATTGTGGGGATAACATTTAGAAAAATATCTGAAAAGCAAAAGCTTCCAGCTAAAGCCAACAATATAGCCTTTTTACAACTTAACAACTGGGATGATTATAGTTATAAAACCTTGTTCAGCCTAACTGTGTTTGATGAGTTGGGCAATGAACGTTTAATCGGCAGCGTTAAAATAGGATATGTTGGCCAAAAGCATGGTTGGACTGAAACGAATATTCCCGAAGAGTTCGATAAGTTGCAAAGCACATTTTATTCTCTTGGCCAGGATGCTGACTATTATCGTAACCTTG
>LNEN01000188.1 GCA_001464155.1 Cytophagales bacterium Ga0077538
TTGTTGCGTGGGCTGGTTCATGTGTTGCTTATGTTTTTATAGTTCGCACTTCAGAAAAATGCGACTACATTCTTTAACAGGAACACAATAATACAGTATTTTACCTTACACTTGCAGCCATGGCCGTACACGAAAAAGTAAGAGCGAAGAAATCGCTGGGACAGCATTTTTTGAATGATGAAGGCATAGCCCGAAAAATTACTGAAGGCTTGGTACTAAAAGGCCAGACACAAGTATTGGAAATTGGCCCAGGCATGGGTGTGCTCACCAAGTATTTAGTGCAAGATCCTGCTATCGATTTGAAGGTGATTGAAATTGATCGGGATTCTGTTGCCTATTTGAAGAAGCATTTTGCAGCGCTGGAGGGTAGAATTATGGAAGGTGATTTTTTGGAGATAGACTTGAACAAGATTTTTGAGGGCAGTTTCTCCATCATTGGAAACTTCCCGTACAACATCTCTTCTCAAATATTTTTTAAGGCATTGGAGGAGCGCAACAGGGTGGAACAGGTTGTTTGTATGTTGCAAAAAGAGGTGGCAGATCGAATCGCCTCTAAGCACGGCAACAAAACGTATGGTATACTCAGCGTGTTGCTGCAAACCTTCTTCGATATTGAGTATTTGTTTAAGGTATCTCCCGGAGTTTTTATACCACCACCCAAGGTTATGTCGGCTGTGATTCGACTTAAGCGTAACCAACGCCAGGCTTTACCTTGTAACGAAGATCTTTTTGTGAAGGTGGTGAAAACGGGCTTTAACCAAAGACGTAAGACATTGCGCAATGCGCTTAAAACTTTAACTTTGGCAAGTGATGTTGTGGCCCTGCCTGTGCTGGATAAAAGAGCTGAACAACTGAGCGTGGAAGATTTTATTGAACTCACCCTAGTAATTGAGAAGAGTCGTGCAGGCCTACATGGAGTTTGAACTCACAAAAGAGTTTAGAGATCGTTTTCAACAAGCGCTGGATGAGCGCGACACCAAGTTTATCGTAGAAACACTTGAGTCGGTTCAGCCTGCCGATATTTCTGCCTTATTATATGAGTTCAACTCGGAAGAGTCCAAGTATGTACTCGACATCCTGGACAAAGAAGTACAGGCAGAAATTATACGCGACCTTGACTCGGACGCTCGCAAAGCCTTTCTCAAAATCTATAGCCCCACCGAGATTGCAACCATTCTCAATCTGTTAAATTCCGATGATGCGGCCGATATTCTTCATGAGCTTCCTGTAAAGGAACGGGAGGAAGTATTGGCATTGATTGAAACAGAATTGCGCATTCAGGTGGTGGACCTTTTGCGGTATGAAGCCACCGTGGCCGGTGGTTTGATGGCGAAGGAATTGATAAAAGTGCGCCAGCATTGGACGGTGAATCAGTGCATCGATGAAATACGAAAGCAAGCAGAGAACGTAGATAAATTCTATGCCGTGTATGTGGTGGATGAGGGAGACAGACTCGTGGGGAGAGTTTCACTAAAAAACCTGGTACTCGCAAATGCTAACAAGGCCGTTGTTGACATTGTAGAAGATGAAGAAATTGTTTCGGTAGAAACCTATCTGGAAGATACGGAGGTGGCGGATATCATGCAAAAGTATGACCTCGAGTCGATTCCCGTAGTAAACGTAAATGGTCAATTGGTAGGACGCATCACCATTGATGATGTGGTGGACGTGATTAAGGAGCAGGCGGAAGAAGAACGCCAGATCATGGCCGGTATCAGTGAAGACGTGGAGGAAGACGATAGTGTTTGGATAAATATTCGCGCTCGTTTGCCTTGGTTAATCATTGGTATTTTGGGTGGATTAATGAATGCAAAATTCATGGGGCTTTTTGAGGAGGAGCTCGTTCGTCTTACCGCTATCGCCTTCTTTATCCCCCTAATTCAGGCTACTGGTGGTAATGTGGGCATTCAATCCGCTTCTATTGTGGTTCAGAGTTTGGCAAACCCGGGCTTTGTAGTGGAGAGTTTATGGCCTCGATTAGTTAAAGTGTTTACTGTCGCGATGTTAAATGGTTTCTTCCTGGCCCTCATAGTTTTCGGTGCCAATGTATTGCTGTTTACTGAGTTTGAATTATCCCTTACAGTTTCCTTAGCGCTTTTTAGCGTGGTGCTGTTTGCATCCTTTATGGGCACCATTACCCCCATGGTGCTGAATTATTTTGGATTCAATCCTGCGTTAGCCTCTGGCCCTTTCATTACCACCCTTAACGATTTGCTGGGCCTCACAATTTATTTCTTCACCGTTAATTTACTGCTTCTCTAATGGCTACACTGCGCCAGTGTTTGATCATTGATCCGATGCATCCCAGTATTTTTGAGATGTTGGGGTCTATAGGATGGAAGGGAGTTGATGTCTCTTCGAGGAGTCTGGAAGAAATTCGGCCTATCATTCCAAACTACGAAGGCTTGTTGGTGCGAACACGGACGCGGGTAGATGTAAACTTATTAGGTGAACAACCTACTCTTAAGTTTGTAGCAAGGGCTGGCGCTGGACTGGATAATATTGATTTGCCTTTTTTAGAACAACACAACATACAAGTAGTACATGCATCGGAAGGGAACAGAGATGCTGTAGGAGAATTTGCCGTAGGTAGTTTGCTTTCTTTGTTACGGAACATTCCCAAGGCAGATCAGGAGGTACGATCTTCTGTTTGGTTGCGAGAGGAAAACAGGGGTGATGAACTGATGGGTAAGACTATTGGCATCATTGGTTACGGCAACATGGGGCGGGCCTTTGCTAAGCGCTTATCTGGATTCAGCTGCCGCGTATTGGCCTACGATAAGTATAAGGAAAATTTTTCAGATGATTTTGCTTCGCAAGCAAGCCTGGAAGAACTAAAGCAGGAGACTGATATTCTCAGCTTGCATGTTCCGCTCACGGACGAAACCCGGGGGATGATTTCAATAGAATTTTTAGAGCAATTTAAAAGGAGACTCGTTTTTGTGAACACCGCCCGAGGCGAACTTGTGACCCTTGCTACCCTGGCCGCTTCCATAAAGTCTGGAAGACTGCGCGGTGCTGTTCTCGATGTATTGGAAAACGAAAAACTTACATTGCTTTCTGAACAACAACAAGAGGCCTTTACCTATTTAAGAAACCAACATTCAGTCTTATTCACGCCTCATATTGCCGGTTGGACATTCGAATCGCATTACAAAATCAATCAAATTCTTGTACAAAAGTTACAAGCTCTTGGTTTTGGGGATCGATAATAAAGTTTCGCGGAATAAAAGAATTTGATAATTTCAGCACGAGAAACGAGCCCATGAAGTTTATAGATAAGCAGGTGAAGAAGGTTAAAGAGTTCTATGACTACATCATAGAGAAGCCGCTGCTTACATCCACCATCGTTTTGGTTTTGGTGGCAATTCTTGTTCTTGGCCTCAGCGCAAATTATTACCAGCACGATACCTATTCGTTTGTTGGCCAGGTATTGTCAGAAGCGCACGGAATGATTTTCGATATTGCGGTAATCGGTATTCTCTTGGTGTGGTTAAATCAGAATGGAGAAATACGCCAACGCATTCGAACCTATAAAGATGAGATTGATGATTTTCGTTTGTGGGAGTCGGAAGAAGCGGCCTTTCGTACAGTAGGTAATATCAAGCGTTTGAATCGACACAAGATTCATGAGATCAATTTGGTAAACTGCTATCTGGCGCGCACCAACCTAAACTATGTGAACCTGGCAGGATCTAACATTAACTCTTGCAATTTGCAGCAGTCCTCGCTCATCGAATCCAACCTTGAGAACTCGCGCTTAAATCAAACCAACTTCGAAAACTCTAATTTGAACCAGGCCAATTTAAAAAGTGCCTATGCCAGTGGTGCAAATTTTAAAGACTCCTTTTTGATTAAAACCCAATTTGAAGGTGCTTTTCTAATCAAGGCAAATTTTAACAATGCCTATTTGATGGAGGCCAACATGCAAAACAGCTACTTAATGGGTGCCGACTTTGAAAATGCGAGCTTATACAAAGCAGACCTGCGAGGTGCAAAGGGGCTTACGGTTGAGCAGTTGTCGAAGGCGAAAACCCTGTATATGGCCCGTTTTGATGATGAAATACTGGAACAGATAAAAACGAACCTGCCGGAGCTGGTCGGGACTTGATTTTGACTAAATAAAAAGTTTACTATACCTTTGTGTAACACAGACAACGGTTTCGCCTCGCGTGAAGCCGTTGTTTGTTTTTGTATAAAGCTGAAGATTATGAGTAAGAAAATTTCGTATTACACCCAGGCTGGTTTTGAGAAGTTGAAAAGCGAGCTTGCCGAATTGAAAGGCAAGGGCCGTGCAGCCATTGCGAATCAAATTGCTGAAGCACGCGATAAAGGTGATTTGAGTGAGAATGCAGAATACGATGCAGCCAAAGATGCGCAAGGACACTTGGAAGCAAAAATTGCTCAATTGGAAGACCTGGTTTCAAATGCTCGTCTATTAGATGAGACGAACATCGATATTTCAAAAGTTTCTATTCTTTCTAAAGTTACTATAAAGAATAAGAAGAATGGCGCGTCTTTCACGTACCAACTAGTATCGGAAGAGGAGCAAGACTTGAAGGCGGGAAGACTGTCAACACAATCTCCTATTGGAAAAGGATTGTTGGGAAAGAAGAAGGGGGAGAGTGCTATGATCAAAACACCTGCAGGTGAAATTGAATTTCAAATTATTGACATCACCGCCTAAAGTATGCCAAGCATTTTTACCAAAATCATCAACCGTGAAATTCCTGGACACATCGTGGCTGAGGATGATCGTTTCATTGCCATTTTGGATATCAGTCCTTTAGTAATGGGACATGTGTTGGTGATTCCAAAAGTGGAGAAGGATTACATTTTCGACCTGGACGATGATGTGCTAAGCGGCCTTACTCTTTTTGCAAAGAAGGTTGCCAAGGCCGTAAAGGCGACCGTGCCCTGCAAGCGCATTGGCTTGGCGGTAATTGGTTTAGAAGTGCCCCACGTACACATTCACCTGGTACCCATGAATTCTATGGGAGATATCAATTTTACACGACCTAAGCTTTCTCCAGCCAAGGAAGAGCTTTTGTCTCTAACGGAGAAGATTAAGGCTAATCTGGATTAAATCCGCTTTCTCTCTTCTTTCTGTGTTCTGTTATCAGAACTTTTTCCCCAACTATTGGTTAATTTTGAGTAAAGCATTTTTGTGAATAACTCAGTAGCCAGCCTTAAGCAGTATTGTAACAGTCTAGTTCAATACAGTCGCAGAAAAACCATCGAAGTTAAGATTGGGGATATTCCCATGGGTGGGAACAATCCTATTCGTGTACAATCCATGACGACCATTGATACAATGGATACGATAGGATCTGTTGAGCAAACCATTCGCATGGTGGAGGCGGGTTGTGAATATGTACGCATTACGGCCCCCAGTATTAAAGAAGCGCAGAACCTTGCTGAAATTAAGAAAGAACTCCGCAAGAGGGGCTATGCGGTGCCGTTGGTGGCAGACATCCACTTCACTCCGAATGCAGCCGAGTTGGCTGCGCGTATTGTAGAAAAGGTTCGGGTTAATCCTGGCAACTATGCTGATAAAAAGAAATTTGAAACAATCGAATATACAGATGCTTCCTATCAGGAAGAGTTGGATCGCATCCGCCAGAAATTTACACCCCTGATAAAAATTTGTAAAGAATATGGTACTGCGATGCGCATTGGTACCAACCATGGCTCTTTGTCGGATCGTATCATGAGCCGTTATGGTGACTCTCCCATGGGAATGGTGGAATCTGCTTTAGAGTTCTTGCGGATCTGTGAAGATGAAAACTATTTCAACATAGTACTTTCCATGAAATCCAGTAACCCGCAAGTAATGGTGCAGGCCTATCGTTTGTTGGTGCAAAAGCTAGACGAGGAAAATTTTAAGCCGTATCCGCTACATCTTGGAGTAACCGAAGCGGGGGATGGTGAAGATGGAAGAATTAAATCGGCTGTGGGTATTGGTACCTTGTTAGAAGATGGCTTGGGAGATACCATTCGTGTTTCGCTTACGGAGGAACCAGAAGCAGAAGCTCCTGTAGCGTATGCGCTGGCGAAACGCTATGACACGAGGAGCAAGCATGCGTCAATTCCTGAGTGTAAGGAGTATCCCATTACACCGTTTGATTATAACAGACGAGTAGCGCGCGAAGTAGTAAACTTTGGAGGGGAGCATCACATACCTCGCGTAATTGCAGATCTATCTGGCAGAGATAAAATTACACCAGCCTCTCTTTTTTCTTTGGGCTATCACTATTCTGTTCCTTTAGACAAATGGAATATTGCAGACATGGCCTGCGATTATGTCTTTGCAGCGGATAAGGTGGTTGATTTTGCTATACCTGGAACACTGGGTATAATCTATAATCACAGTACCTGGCTAACGCAAAAGGCAAAGGATCGTGTCTATCCAATCCTGTCAGCCACTGCTTACGCATCGGGAGCGGAGCGTTCTTCAATTCTGAATTTTATTCAGGTTTCCTTGGAGGAGATCACCCCCACTTTCTGTAAGACCATTCAGCAAGACAAAACCGTTGTGCTGGTTATTGAAACAGCCAATGCTCACGGCATGGCAGAGCAGCGAAGGTTATTTGTTGAGTTGATCAATAATGGATGTGATGTTCCGGTGGTGATCAGAAGACACTACGAAAATCTTTCGCAGGAGCAGTTTCAACTTTATTCTGCTACCGATGTTGGCGGTTTACTCATTGATGGTTTAGGCGATGGTGTTTTCTTATCTGCTGTAAATTGTGGTTCAGATAAGATGTTGAATGAAACAGCTTTTAATATTCTTCAAGCAACCAGAACACGAATTTCAAAGACAGAATATATTTCGTGCCCATCGTGTGGACGCACCTTATTTGATCTTCAAGAGACGACCAACAAAATTAGGGTGAGGACCAATCACTTAAAGGGATTGAAAATTGGTATTATGGGCTGCATTGTAAATGGCCCCGGAGAAATGGCCGATGCAGATTATGGCTATGTTGGTTCAGGACCCGGACGAATCACACTTTACAAAGGGAAAGAAGTAGTCCGTAGAAATATTCCGGCTGCAAATGCCGTGGATGAATTGATTGAGTTGATCCGTGAACACGGAGATTGGGTAGAGCAAGCATAAACGAAAATGTATGGAAGGCAGTAACAACACTGATGGGCAGGTAAATCAGCAGGAGAGAAAAAAAGGAAGCTGGAAAGAATTTTTTCAGCTGGGAGAAGTCGGCAACTATTTTTTCAGAGGCAAAGATCCGAATCGTCCATCCAACATCAACATCAAAATGATGCACGGGGTGAACAAGCTGTCTATCCTTATCTTTTTAGTGTGCGTGTTGGTTATTGTTGGCCGCATTATCGCACGCAATTTTTTCTGAGGTGAACATTGAGGCCTACCGAAAGTACTGTCTGGCCAAGAAGGGAGTAACAGAAGAATTCCCTTTTGGAGAAGAAACTCTTGTTTTTAAGGTAATGGGTAAGATGTTCGCACTTACTGATGTGGAGTCTTTCGAGAGTATTAACCTAAAAGTCGATCCGGAAGTAGGGGCAGAACTTAGAGAACGCTTTTCCTCTGTTTTACCGGGCTATCACATGAATAAAAAGCACTGGATCACCGTTATGTTGGACGGGAGCATCAACGACAAACTCCTTTGCCAGTGGATAGACAACTCTTATACCCTTGTAAGTGCCTCATTACCAAAGAGGGACAAGGAAACCCTAAAGAAATTATAAAGGAGGAAATACCAGTTATTTCCTTAATTTTGGTTGATTTAGCTTAACCCAATTCATGTCAAAGGCCTTTTATGCCTTCGTTGGACTTCTTTGCCTGCTGAGTAGCTGTGCCTACCAGCCAACGGTTTGTCCTGCGTATCAAAGTGCCTACATACACGATAAAGACGCCCTGCGGAAAAAATTCAGCTATTTCGTCAACGATTCAGCACCCAAGGTTTATGCGGCCAGCAAATCAAAATTTCTGATCATCGAGCCTTCTACGTATAAAAAGAAAGTGCGAAGTCTTCAAACGGTAGAGATGAAAGCGGTACCTGTTGTTGTACCCGATTCACTGAAGGAAGGTTATGTAGCAGCCGAGCAAGATTTTTCGATGGCTGAGCGAAATGTGAATGACAGCACAGCGGTGATTCGCGTTGATACGCTCTCCGAAGTCAATAAGAAGGCTGAGGAATATAAAATCACTAAGGAGAGAGAGCTTTTGCTCTTGAAATACGACAATAAGAAAAGAAGTTATTGGGTAGATACACTTGGCTACAACAGCGAGCAAGATAATTACATGTGGTACATGCGCCATGTGCTGGTGCTGCCTGATGCTAAGTTAGCTGCTTTGGAGGCCAACGGTGAGAAAGGAAAGGATTCAAGCGGTAACACAAAATCAAAGTCCAAAAAAGGTGGCTTCTTTAAGAATCTGTTTAATAAGAACAAAGCTGACTCTACAGGAGGGTTTGAGGGCACCACTTCTGCTACTATGTTAGGTGATGAAGAAAAGCCGAAGAAGGTAAAGAAGAAGAAAGAAAAGAAACCGGTAGTGGAGGAAGCGACCCCTGTAAAAAAGGAGGAAGACGAAGATGATGGTTTTTAGGTGGTTATTAGTTAACGTTTATCTGTTAACAGCTAACTGATAACTTCTAACTAATCTCTAATCAAAGAGCGTAAGATTACCAAACTGATCTGCGGGTGGTGTGGCAATGATGAGGGATGGAACATCAAGGTTGGTGTCGTTAATTCTTGGTGACACGGTGTACAAACTCATCTTGGTTTCTGTGTAGGGTTTCAGAAGGCTCATCAACTCCTCTTCAGTGCTTCCTTCTGCTAACCAAATGGCTTCCTGGTTTTTGTCGAGCATGGCAGGCATGCGCTCTGTGACTGGCCTTACTAAGGAATTAGCTTGTACAGTAATCAGCATAAAGGTGTGGTGCATTTGCCCTTCATTATCTTCAAACTCCTCCCAGATACCGGCTATAGAAAAAAGAGATTGATCAGTTGTTGTGAAACGATGTGGAATGACTGTTTTTTTCCCCACTTTTTTCCAGCCGTAAAAGCCATCGGCCGGTATAATGCACCGATACTTCCTTAATACTTTGCGCATGGCAGGGCGTTCGGTAAAACTCTCTGCGCGTATGTTGATGAGTTTTTCACTTACGTTTTTATTTTTTGCCCAGCCTGGGGGCGTGCCCCAGTAGAAAAACGAGAGACCTTTTGAACCAAGAAGAATTACAGGTAACAGGTGCGTGGGGGCTGCGTTGTAGTGTGGCTTGTAAAAATCCTGCACCTCCCCATCAAAGCGTTGCTGTACTTGTTCATGGTTTGGGGTAAGGGTGTATCGTTCTATCATGGCTGCGTAGCGAAATGAAGCGCTCGTTCTTCGCTCCAAAATAAACCCTTTTTACTGAACTGTGTAAACCCTACATGCCCGCCACGGGTCGGTATTTCAAGTTTTACACAGCCATGATTTTTCAGCAAGTCAACCGGGTAGCATTCAGGACTTAGAAAGGGATCATTTAAGGCATTAACAATCAGACTTGGTATTTGTATGCTTTCTACAAATCGAATTGAACTGCACTGTGTGTAATAGTCCACTGCATCGCGGTAGCCGTGCAGTACAGAAGTATAGTGATCATCAAAATCCTGAAGGGTTTTGATTGAAGCTAGGGGACTTAGATCAAGGTCATTGCGCAAAGCAGCTTTGTCCTGCACCTTTTTCTTTAAGCTTTTCAAGAAACGATCGGAGTACATCCAGTTGGAAGGATGAGAAATTTTTTGACAGCTTGTATGCAAGTCCATTGGCACTGAAAAGACTATGCTTTTCATGATATGTTTATCACGTACCTGTTCCCCAAGGTATTTTAAGGTGAGATTGCCTCCAAGGCTAAAGCCTACTAAAACAAGTTCTTCATATCCCTTGCGTAGCGCATGTTGTATAACCACATCCAGGTCATCGGTAGCACCACTGTGATAGAATCTTTTTTGCTTATTAATTTCCTCACTACAGCCCCGATAGTTCCAGGCAAGCGCATCAAAGCCATTAGAGAAAAAGTGTTTGGCCATTCCCTTTATATAAGCCCGCTGACTATTGCCCTCTAAACCGTGCGATATAATAACCAACTTATTCGACTTGTTGGTAAGCCAATCGATATCGAGAAAATCGTTGTCGGGAGTGGTGATGCGTTCGCGTGTATACGGTGGTAAGGAAACGGTGCGAAACAAAGAAGGATAAATGGTTTCGAGGTGAGGATGGAAGAGGAGTGCCGGTGCGCGATAGATCATGTTTGTGTTAACGTCTTCCAGCAAAGAGAAATCACCAATTCATTCTGTTCTTTAAAGAGGTAATATGCGCCAGATGGTGTTTGCTATGCCAGGCGTAAAGTCCTACCATTCTTTCGAGTGTGATTTCTTTTTTGGTTTCGGGATGAGTGAAACTGCGTTGTAGTTCGAGAGGAGAAAGGCCTTTCATCAACACTATCCATTTCGCATGCAGGGCTTTTAAAAGCGCCAGTGATAGAGAAGCATCGGATTGTACTTCTACTGTTTCAGCCCAGCTCTTTTCATCGTAGGCTTTAATAATAGGTTTGTCTTCGGTTAGGGTCCACTTAAATCGGATATAAGCGTTCATGTGGCTATCTGCCAAATGATGAATCAACTGCCTCACTGTCCAGCCACCTTCCCGATAGGGTGTATTCAGCTGATGTATTGTAAAATTGCTGACAGTCTTTTCCAGAGCATCGGGTAAAGCTTCGATGGCACCGATCAATTCTAGTAACTCCTCTTTTGTGTAGGAGTCTTTTGGAATAAATTTCCCTAAGGGATAACGAAGTTGTTCAAGATCAGGCATGTTCTTGTGTTGCTGCTTTTATTTTTGCCTTTTCATCCTTGGCTACTTGTTTGGCCTTTGCCCTTCGATTTCGAACTCGAATGTTAAACATTTCAATGAGTAAGGAGAAAACAACAGCGAAGTAAATGTATCCCTTTGGAATCTCGTATTCGAGTCCTTCCAGGAAAAGCATAAAGCCAATAAGAATCAAAAAGCCTAAGGCCAGTACCTCCAAAGAAGGATGTTTATGGATGTAGTCACTGATTCGGCCTGAGAAGATCATCATGATACCAATGGAAATCACCACCGCAATAATCATGATCAGTACTTCTTGCGTGAGTCCTACTGCTGTAAGGATAGAGTCAAAAGAGAAAATGATATCTAACAGAATAATCTGAATGATCACATTGGTGATACTCTTCGTAGCCTTTGCTTGTATTTCGCCCTCTTCGTCATCGCCTTCCACTTCGTGGTTCATCTCACGCGTGCTCTTGGCAATTAAAAACAAACCTCCGAACATAAGGATGAGATCGCGGCCACTAAAGGGGTGATCATGTCCTATGAAACGTTCCACTAAGCTGTTGCCAACAATATCGGAAACAAAGAATAGGGGCTCAGTAAAGGTGATTACCCAAGTGATACCAAGTAACAAGAGAATGCGCACAATCATAGCTAGAGCCAAGCCCATGTTACGAGTCTTTGCGCGTTGCTCTATAGGGAGCTTATTGGAAACAATGGAAATGAAAATGATGTTGTCAATGCCGAGTACTACCTCAAAAAAGGTAAGCGTAACCAGGGCAAGCCACGCTTCTGCAGTTAAGAAAATTTCCATGGTTGAGAGGGAAATGGGGTTGGTTTGGGGTACTAAATTAGAAGAAGAATTTGAACCCTCAAATTCTACTTGTCCAGAAAGTCGATGTCAACATTTAGCGGGTAGCGCATTAAATATTCAAGTGCCTGTTTTACCGTTAATTTCTCAAATAAAACGCGATAAAGGGCATTGGTGATAGGCGCTTTTACTTTGTAAAAATCGGCACATTTTTTTGCAATCCTAACCGTATTGATACCCTCTGCAATTTCATCGGTCGAAGCTAAGATATCTTGCAAGGTTTTTCCTTGTGCCAATTGATGCCCAACCTGAAAGTTACGACTCAGAGAACTGTTACAAGTAGTCACTAAATCGCCAATACCAGCCACGCCCAAAAAAGCCTTCGTGTTTCCACCCAAAGCTCTACCCAGGTAAATCATTTCAACCACTCCACGACTAATAAGCAAGCCCTTTGCATTATCTCCATAACCAAGACCACTTAAGGCACCTGAAGCTATGGCAATAATATTTTTGAGCACACCGGCCAGTTCAACACCAGTAAGGTCATTGTTTCCGTATACCTGAAAGCGGTCATTGCGGAGCAACTTTTTACCAAGCTCAATTACTTCGTTGAAAGGACTTGCAATAACCGTAGCGGTTGGATGGCCCGCAGCCAATTCTTTGGAAAGATTAGGTCCTGCTAAACAACCCACGCGTACCACAACACTCTCTTCGCGAATCACTTCGCTCATGGTTTTTACCTGCTGTCGATTCAGGTTGTCCATTTCATCAATCGTTGCTTTTCGGGGCAGCGTGATGTCAAAACCTTTGGTACCGTGTATAAGAATGTGGTAGGGATGAAGATGCGGTGAAAGTTTTTGTATGACGGAGCGAAAGTGGGCAGAAGGAATGATGGGAAAGATAACATCACACTCCTCAGCAATCTGACTCAGGCTATTAATGGCTGTTACATTCTCCTGAATTTTATGGCCGCGGTTGTCGCGTTTGGTGTTAATGCGATTCACCACGTCAACATCACGAGCATAGAGTAGTACAGGCTTATGCCTGGCCAATAAGTTAGCCACAGCTGAGCCAAAGTTACCGGCCCCAATAACGCCTACAGGTTTACTGTCCGATAAACTTGTCGAGTTCATAGCCTACCAGGCGGTTGTGATAATAATACAGAACGTTTAGATCGCGGGTAATAATGTTACCCTCTCGGTTGCGCAAGAGCGGACGTTTTAAATGGAAGATACCGACATTATAAAGACCGCGTTTAATCATCTCATCAATGTCTCCTTTTAAGTGCGAAGCAATGTTCACCTTATTCTCAATCTTCATCCGGTAGATCTGCTTGCGCACACGCTTGCAGGTATCGCGAAATTCATCGTAGGGTAAATACAGTTCTTCCTCTGGTAAGCGCAAGAGTCCAAAGAGGTCTAGCATCGGATAGCGTTTTTGCCACATAGTAAAGGCAACAAAGGCGACTAAATGGCTGGCGAAAACCCGATTGATGCGGTGATACTCTTTTACAATTTTGGCGCTCAGCATCCGCGTGTATTCATCTTCGCGTTGTCGGTCTATGGACAATTGTCCATTGGTGATAAAATAATCGCGCGTGTCTACAGCTCTGTCGTGTTCGTCAATACTGTTACCCTCATCGTCCACGTAATTACCCATCACATCCAAGCCTCTGCCAATGGAAACGGAGATGCTGGAGCCCTTGGTAAAAAACTTAAACATGAACTGAATTAACTGCCAGCTTCCATACTTATCCTGCTCGGGCATATAGCGGTCTTGCCCTTTCGAAGACAAGTAGTCCTCTACCAAATCAGGAGCCTCCAGCACAAAGTTGTAATTAAGCGTAACCGGCACGATGAAAATTTTTCTCACCTCTTCTCCGGGTTGAGACTCTAGATAGAGGTTGCGTTGTGCCTCGATGGTGGAACTGAGAAGACCAAGCTTCAACTGTTTCTCCAGCATACCTGAACGCGAACGAGTGCCGCCCGGAAAAAATAAGCTGTGGGCCCCTTTCTGTAAGGCAATAGTGGAATACAGTTTCAACGTTTCTAGGTAGGGCATGTTTTTCTTTCTGCGATCCACCTTGTACGCGCCCAAGCTGTTCATGAAGTAGGCAAATATTTTCAAGTTGAAAAGATTCAACCCTGCTCCATAAATAAAAGCAGGTAATCCCAGGGAATGGATTACCCAACCGATAAGAATTGAATCCAGGTTACTGAAATGCGTGGGCACCATCACCACCGTTCCCTTGCGGGCCAGTCTTCGCAGGTGCTTTACTTTTCCAACAATGTGAATTTTATCGCGAAGTGTATATTGGTTGCGCCAGAAAGCGCCAAATTTTTTAACACGGGCTCCGTTTAGCAAGCGGGAGAACCAGAATTTGATGACTTCACGGGCAAAACGGTACTGGCTGGGTTTGAAATTACCAGCTATTTCATCCGAGTAACGATGAACAATCCGTTTTAAGATTTCATTCGCATCGGGCTCTTGTTCTTCGGGTGTTTTAGTGCTTAGTGCGCTCAGGTCTTCCTTCACCTTTGCCCAAAACTGCGGTTCGTCCTCCGGATCTACTCTCCACCGGTTGCGTTTCATGCGCTGTTGCTCCCGGTAGAGCGTAGCTTCCAGTTCGTCTATAAGCTGTTTGGTACTAGGGCGTACCTCCTTTACTCGTTTGAAGGCTCTGTCTGCTACTTCCTCAATAAATTCTTTGCGGTTTTTACTGAGTTTGTAAACAGGCCAATCGGGAATGCCCTCCAGAATGGGTTTGTATTTCTTATTCTTGTTCTTCTTTTCTTCTATATCCATTGCTCGGCATTGGAGGCGCAAAATAATACAATTCTCTTGTATTGACTTCTGTAAAGATTTGCTTATAAGACCCGTTGGAGGGCTCCTCCCAGCGAATGTGCCATTTGTTCGAAGCGCTCCAGAGCCTCACGAATAAAGGTTTGGTCTAATAGTTTCTCCACTTCCTGCTCGTTGGTTACGTCAAATTCGTTCACTTTAAAGGTCTGTTCCAAAAGGCCCGTTTCAAGCTTGATGATGTAACGATTATTCCATGCATAGAGGGTGATTTTGCAGGCTGGGTGCTTAATTTCTTTAATAACACGCATAGGCTTTCTACAAAAAAGAACGCACCTCCATGGCACAAGCCTGAAGGTGCGCATTGAAAATCGTTTGGTTTACTACCCCTC
>LNEN01000189.1 GCA_001464155.1 Cytophagales bacterium Ga0077538
ATTGAGTTGGATTCGATGCAGTTCTTGCTCCATGTTTTGGTATACTTTGCTTCTGTGGAGTTCGTCAAGTTTCATTTGGCGCATCAGGCGTTGCAATTCCAGCTCTCGTTTTTTTAGGGTTTCTTTTTCTTGGTTCATTAAGATGAAAAAATGAGTTAGAGGTTTGAGATAACGAATGTACTTATTTGAAGTGGGTTTTCAAGGGGGTAACGTAAATTAGGGTAGGGGATTTTTGAGCGCAAAAAGAATTTTTTTGTAAAACCTTCGTTTACGATAGTGTGTTTCTTTTGAAGCTTGAAGAGTTATATCTTGTACCCTCATCCAACCCTGTATGGGCAACGTTCGCGCATGATGAAGTTTAAGTTTTGGATAGTTCTTTGTGTTTTTCTACTTGGAAGTAGCTATGCTGCTTTGGCAACCCACTTACGGGCAGGAGAGATTACTGTCACACGCGATAACTGTGCTAGTTTAACCTTTACCATCACGGTAACGGTTTACACCGATACAGAGTCGCAAGTGACTTTTGGTGGTGAAAAAGATCAGGCTTTGGATGTACTTGACTTTGGAGATGGGGAAAAATTCATCATTCCCGTTGTACCCAGTACTCCCCGCCCTGATTTGGGCTTGAACATGGGAGTGGCTTCCTTTACCATTCAGCATACTTATGGCGGCCCTGGTCGTTACATCGTAAGCTATAAGGAGCCTAACCGAAATGAGTTTGTCTTGAATGTGGCAAATTCTGTGAACACTACCTTTTACATTGAGACAGAGATCAACATTGATCCCTTTTTAGGCTGTAACAACACACCTAAACTGCTGATTGCACCTGTGGATAGAGGATGTACGGGAGTTGCCTTCCAGCACAATCCTGGTGCTTTTGACCCCGATGGAGACAGTTTATCGTATCAGTTAGTTATCCCTTTTAAAGATCGGAATACTACCGTGGATGGTTATCAGAATCCCAACCAGCCAACCTTTTATACAGGCGATTATAATACAGCCAACGAAACACTTAACGGACCACCCACCTTTTCAATCGATCCAGTCACAGGAACGGTTTCTTGGAATGCTCCTGGCGTAGAAGGAGAATATAACATAGCCTTTCACATTATTGAATGGAGAGAAATTAATGGTCAGTGGGTGAAGTTAGGCTATGTGAGACGCGACATGCAGATTATTATTGAGGAGTGTGATAATGAAAGACCCGATTTGATCATACCGAATGATACGTGTGTGGTGGCCGGTAGCACCCTGGATGTAATTATTTATGGAATTGATTTTCCAAATTCAAAAGGCGTAATAGACAAGGTAAAAATTGAGGCCTTTAGCGAAATCTTCGGAGCAACCTTTGTAAGCCCAGCCAGTGTTACGCCAAACCCTCCTGTGTTTCAATCTGCGTCTCCAGACAGAGCAGAACTACGCTTTACCTGGAACGTAGTGTGTGAGCATGTAAAAGATCAGCCCTATCAAATTGTCTTCAAGATCACAGATAATGGTAAACCTAATCTGGTCACTTTTAAAACCTGGTTTGTAAAAGTGGTAGGGCCTGCTCCGGAGTGGAATCTGGCAACAGTTGATCTTCCCAAACGACACGTCTTACTGGAATGGTCTAAGTATGATTGTGAGAATGCCGAAAAAATTCAGGTATGGAGACGGGTTGATTCTTTTGCCTATACACCGGCCAATTGCGAAACCGGTATTTCTCCTTCTTTGGGTTATGAATTATTAAGCGAAGTTCCGGCAAACCTAACCAGCTACAATGATACCAATGGAGGACGCGGCCTAAATGTGGGAGCTAAATATTGCTATCGCTTGGTGGCTATTTTCCCGTTGCCAAGAGGTGGTGAGAGTTATATGTCGGAGGAAATTTGTATCGATCCCATTCTGGCGGATGCACCGGTGATCACCAATGTAAGTGTTGAGAAAACAGATGAACTGAATGGCGAGATTAGAATAAAATGGCTTCCTCCCTTTGATATTGATCCGGTACAATTTCCACCCCCCTATCAATACAAAGTCTGGAGATCCGTTGGTTTTGCAGGAGGCCAGCCGTGGACGGCTGTTCATGCCGGACTTCTCTCCGAAACAACTATAGTAGATGCGGGCATTAATACTTTAGACAATACGTATAGTTACCACGTGGTACTTTTTTCAGAGGCCTTTGCCAATGATCCCATTGATACTTCGGCTGTAGCCAGCATGGTGAGGCTGGAGGTTGAATCTGCCGATAAACGACTTGACTTAAGTTGGTCTGCCTTTACACCCTGGTCAAATGTATCTTTTGCTTATCCATTGCACGATGTTTACAGAGGGCCTGAAGGATCGACCGAGAGTGGCGGCCTTGTATTGTTACAGCAAGTTAATGTAACCACCGGTGGCTTGATCTATTCTGATCCGGATGAAAATGTTGAGCCCCTAAACGATCAGCTTATTTATTGTTACCGCGTTATGACAAGAGGAACGTATGGAAATCCTGCCATCGAAGAGCCTCTTGAAAACTACTCACAAGTGGTGTGTGCGCAGTCTAGCGATACAGAACCTCCAGTGTGTATACCTTCTCCGGTTATTGCGAATCTGCTCTCGTGCGAAGAATATTTAGCCGATGTAGCTTCTTGTGGGTTTAATACCTTCAGCAATGAGCTGCGATGGAATAAAGTAACGAGCAGCGAATGTGATGGCGATATTTTAGGATACAAAGTTTATGTCTCCAACACAACCGATGGTGAATACTTGCCTGTGATTTTTCCTGATGGAAAGGATTACACACGCGATACCGTTTACATTGATAATAACAATGGTGCTGGGCTCTCCTCTTTTGCACGGTGTTACAAAGTTTCCGTCATTGATCGCTCTGGCAACGAAAGCGAATTAAGTGAATCCGTCTGCCGCGACAATTGTCCGTTTTATGCGCTTCCTAATGTGTTCACACCGAACGGTGATGGTTGCAACGATGTGTTTAGCGCCTATGGAGATCCTTCCAATACAGGAGAAGAGTCACCTTCGGGAGGATCAGATCCTTGCGTTCAAAAGAACGAAGACAAAGTGCTGTGTGCACGTTTTGTAGAAAAGGTGTCATTCAAAGTATACAATCGATGGGGTAACCTTGTTTACGAATTTGATTCTGTGGAAGGAGATCTGACTGACAAATCCATTTACATTCGTTGGGATGGCCGTGATAAAAATAAAGACTTCGTGGCATCAGGTGTCTATTTCTATGCGGCTGATGTAACCTTCACCACGCTCGACCCGGATAAGCGCAACCAAACGGTGAAGGGTTGGGTACATGTAATTCGGTAAGGTGAACAAACAGGAAAAGGTAATACTCTTTGATGGTGTGTGTAACCTTTGCAACGGGGCTGTTCAATTCATTATTAAACGTGATAAACAAAAGAATTTTTTATTTGCCTCCCTGCAATCCAACTACGCAGCGAAAGTATTAAAGGGTAAAAACATTGGAACGGGGTTAGATACCATTGTCCTGCTATCAAACGAACAAGTGTTTATTAAAAGCAGGGCTGTATTGGAAATCTCCAGAGCATTACCAGGAGTGTGGCCGCTGCTGTATGTGTTTAGAATTATGCCCACCTTTCTCCGTGATGCTGTCTATGAGTGGATTGCCAGAAACCGATATCGTTTCTTTGGTAAGAAAGATACCTGCATGATTCCAAGTCCTGAACTAAAGTCGCGCTTCCTCGATTAAATTATTTTTGCGCACTCTCATATCCTTCTTACTTTTAAGCCTTATTTAAACCGTGATATAACTTTTTATGAAAGCCTATATTTTTCCAGGACAAGGTGCACAGTTTACCGGCATGGGTAAAGAATTGTATGAGTCAAGTGCTAAAGCAAAAGCACTTTTTGATGAGGCCAACGATATACTCGGCTTTGATATTAAATCAATCATGTTTTCTGGTACGGCTGATGAATTGAAGCAAACAAAGGTTACACAACCTGCTGTTTTTATTCATTCTGTAGCGGCAGCACTCTCAAACGAATCCTTTGCGCCCGCTATGGTAGCAGGCCATTCACTTGGCGAATTTTCTGCCTTGGTGGCTAACGGAACGTTATCTTTTAAAGATGGTGTATCCCTGGTGAGTAAGCGTGCATTGGCCATGCAGCGTGCTTGTGAAATTAATCCTTCCACCATGGCTGCCATTCTTGGTTTGGACGATGCTAAAGTGGAGGAAATTTGTGCTTCTATTAAAGAGGAAATAGTAGTGGCAGCTAATTATAATTGCCCAGGCCAATTAGTCATTTCAGGATCGTTGAAAGGAATTGATATCGCTTGTGAAAAATTAAAAGCAGCAGGCGCGAAAAGAGCTATGGTGCTACAAGTAGGAGGTGCCTTTCACTCCCCTTTGATGGAACCCGCACGAGAAGAACTCGCTGCAGCTATTCAGGCAACAACGTTTAGTCATCCAATGTGCACTATCTATCAAAATGTGGATGCAAAACCATCCTCTGATGTAGCTGTCATCAAAAAGAATTTAGTGTCTCAATTAACGGCACCAGTACGTTGGACGCAGTCGGTACAAAACATGGCGAAGGATGGAGGATCTGTGTTTATTGAATGTGGTCCTGGAAAAGTGCTTCAGGGGCTGGTGAAGAAAATTGCACCTGAAGTGGAGGCGATGAGTATTTAATCAAGTCTTTTTACTGGAAGCGGATCAACACATTCCACTAAGAGCTGCTCATTTTTTTTATGCAGGATGGGATGCATGAACTCAGCGGCTATTTCGCAAAGGGGTACGAGCACAAAGCGCCTTTCGGGGATACCAGGATGTGGAAGCGTAAGTGCTTCTGTACAGTGTTTTCGATTTCCGTAATACAGAATATCAATGTCGATACTTCGGGCTCCCCATTTTTCATGACGAACGCGGCCAATCTTTTGTTCAATAGCAAGAAGTACAGTTAGTAGTTCTTCTGGTGCCAAAACACTTTCCAGCTCGACAACCTGATTTAAAAAATCGCTTTGGTCTTCTTTT
>LNEN01000190.1 GCA_001464155.1 Cytophagales bacterium Ga0077538
AGAGGCGCATCGCTTCCATTTTTCCAATTATCAACTCGCGTCTTTCCTTCAATACTTTTTTATCAATAGGCAAATAGGCTGTATCTTGACGAGGCAGCAAAAAGGTTAATTGGGGCTGATCATTTTGCGGCAAGTACTGCAACACATGCAACTTGTCCAGATGAGAAAGCTGATCACTCACGATCTTGGCTGTTGTTTTTAGGCCCTCCGCTACATAGGTCTCCGAAATTCTGATAAAATCAGCAAATAATTCTCCCCCGTACAAGCGAAGCAACATTTTAATCAGAGGATCAAACTTCTCGTTAGCAATTTGAAATTCGTAGAGCTTCGCCTTATCAACCACAAAATGTAAACGCGAAGGCGCATAATAACTTTCGTTAAAAAGGATTAGGCCACTCTCTTCTAACCTGCGCAAGGCATGAAACACCTCGTGCGAATACAATTGAAAGCGATCACAAAAGTGATGAAGATCAAAGTCATAACTTTCACCCCCACTACTCCCCATAGCCAGTTGAAAATAATTACACAAGGCCTGGTACACTCGCTGTAGAAATTCGAAAGAGGGTTGCGATTGCTCCACCTTTGTTTTCAACACCTCCGCATCTAGCTCCTGAAAAATGATAACAGCATAAGAACGTTGACCATCTCTTCCGGCCCTTCCCGCTTCTTGGTAATAGGCCTCCAGATTCTCCGGCAAATCCATGTGCACAACAACCCTCACATCGGCTTTGTCGATGCCCATGCCAAAGGCATTCGTGGCAACAATTACCCGACTGCGATTTGCAATCCAGTCATCTTGAAGCTTGGTGCGTCCACTATGCGAAAGTCCTGCATGATAATAAGTGGATGGGATCTTATTTCGGTTTAATAATGAAGCAAGTAATTCTGTTGATTTTCGTGATCGAACGTAGACAATCGCACTACCTTTTACTTTTGAAAGCACTTCGATCAATTTCCTTTCTTTATTATCTGTTTTACGAACGACAAAAGACAAGTTTTCTCGCGCAAAACTTTTTTGAAATACTTTATAGCCCTTTTGAAAGTTCAGCTTATCGACAATGTCAGCGCTCACGCGAGGGGTTGCTGTGGCCGTAAGGGCCATCATGGGAACAGCAGGATGCCATTGTCTGAGGTCGGCTATTTTCAAGTAGGGAGGCCTGAAATCATAACCCCATTGAGAAATACAATGTGCCTCATCAATGGCGATCAGACTTACCTTCATTTGCTTAAAGCGCTCCAGAAAGATATCCGTTTGCAACCGTTCGGGCGAGACATACAAGAATTTAACACCGCCATACAGAGCGTTGTTTAAATACAAATCAATCTCTGCACGACTGAGGCCCGCATGAATGGCCACTGCAATTATTCCACGTTTTTTCAATTGCTCCACCTGATCTTTCATGAGAGCAATCAGTGGAGAGACTACCAGACAAACACCCTCCTGTAACAAAGCAGGTACTTGAAAACATATGGACTTACCTCCACCCGTGGGAAGCAAAGCTAGCGTATCCTGCCCTGCCAATACTGACTGAATAATATCTTCCTGCAGTGGCCTAAAGTATTGATGCCTCCAGTAGTGTTGTAGTATCGTTAAGGGTGTTTCCAAGAATGCGAACCTCCAAGGCCTAAGATACTACTTAGTGTGCATCTGCCATAAAAAACAAAAGCGGGCTTGTAGGCCCGCTTTGAGGATTCTTTCACTGAATACTATTTGGCAGATTGCAAGAGTTTCACGCCTGTTTCACCCAAATGAGTGACTAAAATCTTTCTGTATTGAGCAGAATTTATATAGCCACCATTGGCTTTAAAAAATTCATCCAAGAGAGGATACCAGTCACTGTTAAGCGGCATGATAAAGCCAAACTGCTCTGCTGCTTTGTCAGCTATTGGATGGCGTTTTATACTTTTCTTTAGCTGAACTGCCTCCAGATAAAAAGCTAAGTCCAGGTAAGCAAAGCCATTGGGGTCAGAGAATACCTTCTCCAGTGTTTCCTGACTGGTAGAAGTATAGCTGATCTTCATGGCAGGAAAATATTTCTGTTTCAACTCCTGAATGCGCTTCTCATTTAGAGTTCCTTTCGCTGTGTAGGCTGTCAATTTACCAAACGTATTGGGCATGTCTTCAAATTTTGCCAATGTAGGTACACTGTTTTGTGAAACCAGAATAGCAAAATTAGTGATGAAGGGAGGGCTGAATTTAATCTCCTTTTTACGCTCTTCAGTAATCGTAATATTTCCTAATCCAAACACTCCACCCACAGACGCCTTGGTCTTATCATACATGGTTTTGAAGTTGGCGCCTTCACCCACAAATTTGGATTCGAGTTTTACCTTCTTGTTTTCCGAAACCCATTTAATAAAGTCGGCCATGATATCCACACAGATACCCGTGAGTTTTCCGGAGGCATCTTTGTATGCAAAACTGGGGGTTTCTACATAGGCCATGGAAACAGTTCCTTTGCCACTAGCCTTTACCTGAGCCCATGAGTCTCCGGTATAACCTTGAGCGAATACACCTCCTACACCAAGGAGGAGTACAATAAATAAACTTAGCTTTTTCATTAGGGGAAAATTTTGGTCAGTCAATATTAACAATTACTATCAAATATTCTGCCAAGACGTAATATCAATGTGCTTTTTGATGCCCAATTCTACCAAATGATTTTCTCTTTATTCAAAAAAGCAGCAATGCCCCGCTGACAGTCCTCGCTGGCACGTGCTTTTGCGTTCATCACAGAAGCATATTCCAGAGATTGTTCCAACGACATAGACTGTACAGCCGCGATCATTTGTTTTGTTGTACTCATCGATTGCGCTGAGTTTGTAGTAACCAGGCGAGTGGCAAAATTTCGAACATCACTTTCCAAGTTATCTGCGGTGGTTATATAATTGATCAATCCTTGCTCTTGTGCCTCCTCTGCAGAAACAAGGTCTCCGCTTAACAAGAGTTGCTTACTCTTTGCTTCGCCCAAACGTCTCAACAGAAAAACCATCACAATGGCTGGAATGAAACCAATCTTCACTTCTGTATACCCAAACTTTGCTTCGCGTACAGCAAATGAAAAATCGCACACAGCTGCCAACCCACACCCCCCTGCAAGTGCATGCCCTTGAATTTGTGCAATTACGACCTTGTTGAATGTGTAGATCTTTAAAAACAATTCTTTCAAATGATTGGAGTCAGCCACATTCTCCTCGTACGAAAACCGCTGCAGTTTTTGTAAGTATGCCAAGTCTGCTCCAGCACAGAAAGCCTCTCCATGTGCGCGAAGCACCACAACTTTTACCTGTTCGTCTTTCGCAGCTTGATCAAACGCCTGCTTTAATTCAGCAACCAATTCGTGGCTGAGTGCATTGCGCTTTTCAGGACGATTGAGGGTGATGTACCCGATGCGATCCGAAATCTCGTATTGAATGTAGTTCATAACCGTTGACTAAAATATCCTTGATGCAACACAGAGTGCGCTCGGATATCCATGCGCTCTGCCTCCTTCATCAATTTATCTGCAAAATAGAAAGAGTTACTGCTGTCTACGATTAACTTTTCAAAAATTATCTTCTTCTGTATGGCTTGCAAGGTGATTGCATTATTACTGATTACAAGGAAATCCACGTGAATGGAAGGAAGAACAGCCTCTTTTGCTTCAATGAGCAAGATTGTGTTTCCTTCCCAGGCTATAAGTTTACAGCCCGGTGATACTTGCCGTGTGTTTTCCATTGCTGAAAATACTTCTCCTTTTACCTCCTTTCGCAATCTATTGGGGCGTATGTGGAATCGAATCTTCTCCTCATCCATAAGCAAAGAAGAATCGGCCACGAAATGGGCAGTACCAGTAGCCATGAGATCAATTGCCTGATGACCGGGTATTTTATAAATAAATAATTCTTTCTTGTTGACTACTTCCACATAGTTAATCCACTGATCAATGGATAAACAACTCATAAAGACAAACGCAAACAGCAAAAACTGAAAGCGTTTGTATTGAAAGAGTAATACTAAGGAAGCTACAAGCAACATAATCAACCAAGCTTGTAGCGTAGTAATGTAAAGATTATCCAACAAACTAAAAGGTAACTCTTCAACCGTCCTTACAGAAGCGTTCATAAATTGAATGGACCACGTTAACAACTGACCAACGCCTGCAGCCAGTGGTGCCACTGCGCTCACCAACAAAGTCACAAGACCCAACACCAGCACGGCAAAAGAGGCAGGAATAACGAGGAGGTTTGAAAAAATAAAGTATACCGGGAATTGATGAAAGTACAAAAGTCCAAGAGAAACAGTAGCAAGTTGAGCTGCAATAGAAACGGTGGTGATCTGCCAAATTTTATCCAGCAACCAAGTGGGTGCTACCCACCACTGATATAGAAAACGCTGCAGATAAACAATGCCCAATACTGCTGCATAAGACAACTGAAAACCCACCGACATGATCAGATAAGGTTCGTAAAACAATAAACAAAAAGCAAAGAAAGCAAACTGGAATTGTGGAAACTAGGAGAGGGGGGAAGAGAAAGGTAACCGCACGCAACACAGAGGGAGAAAGACCTGTAACGAAAGCATAGATCCACAAGACAACAAGGCTTACGACTGCAATCGTCCATTTACCACCTTTACGTTTTGCTATTGGTTTTAAGAAAAGCAAAAGAAGTGCATAAATAATCCCCACGTGCAGACCTGAAACGGCCAACACATGCATAGCACCTGTCGCTGAGTAAGCCTGTAAAAGTTCATTATCCAATCCATCAGTAATTCCCAATACTAAAGCCGAGGCAATCGCTTGCTCTTGCTTCCCCTCAACTACACGATGAAGTTGCTCCATTGACCAACTTCGTGCCTGCAAAGCACGATGCATAAACCAGGAAGAAGGCTGATGATCCAAAGAGAGAACTTGTCCTTCTCGTAAGAAATCCTGATAATAAATTTTACGATAGGAGAGAAAACGCTTATAGTCAAACTCTCCCGGATTCGCTGGCGCACTCAGCAACATTGGGCTACCTTGAATCAAATAAACATCGCCATACGCGGGAGCTTTCTCGAAGTCTTTCTTGGAGAAATACAGGATAATCTTTCCCTCAGAGCTCTTCCATCCATGTGCTGTTCGGATCTCTGGTATGAGGGCTTCTACTTTCCAGGATTTATCCTTCTCTTGAGCAAAGCTGTTTATGACAGCCTTGTAAGCAACCCATGCTTGTTCTTCATGAAGAAAATGTTTGTGGCTTCTGGAATCTGTGCGGAGTAAAACAAGCGTGTATCCAACCAACAAAAGAAACATAAGGCCAATACCACCAAGGGGAAAGGCATACCATCCCCTTCTTTGAAGGTACCAGAACGCACAATAGGTTATCGCTAAAATAATAAGAAGCGCTTGAGCAAGAGTTTCGTTTAGACTATCGGGAAAATAAATTCCCCATAAAATTCCGGCAAGGAAGAATAGCGTAATGCGTACGAATACGTAAGGAGCCCATCGAAACATATTTCAAGATAAGAAATTGTTCGATGCCTGCTGAAGGACTAGGAACGCTGATAGGCTTCAATAATATCGCGCACCAGTTTATGCCTCACCACATCCTTTTCATTGAGCTCAACAAAGCCAATTCCTTTTACTCCTTCCAGAATGCGAGAAGCTTCCTTCAACCCTGATTTTTGATTGTGGGGTAAGTCCACCTGCGATCCATCGCCAGTCACCACCATTTTGGATTCCGGCCCCATGCGTGTCAGAAACATCTTCATTTGCATGGGTGTGGTATTCTGTGCTTCATCTAGCAAGATAAAGGCATTGTTGAGTGTTCGACCTCTCATATATGCCAGGGGTGCAATTTCAATCACCTCCCGCTCCATGTAGTAGCGGAGTTTCTCGAAAGGGATCATATCATTCAGCGCATCGTAAATGGGCCTCAGGTAAGGATCTATTTTCTCCTTCAGATCACCCGGCAAAAATCCAAGATTCTCCCCAGCTTCCACGGCAGGACGGGTGATGATGATTTTCTTCACTTGCCTATCCTTAAGAGCTTTTACCGCCAAGGCAACCGATATATACGTTTTACCAGTTCCCGCAGGACCTAGGGCAAATACCAGGTCATTATCCCGAATTAACTGCACCAGTCTTTGCTGATTAACCGATTTAGGGCGGATCGGATTCCCGCGGGTTCCATACAATAACACATCTTCTGCCACCACCGTTGGATTTTCAGGAAGCATGGCCTCCTCCTCACGTCCCACACGGGTGAGTACATTTTCCTGCGTTACTCTCCCAAACTCATGGTAATGCTCGATGAGTTCTTTCAAGATTTCTTCGATTTGCTCTACTTCTGAGGCCGTACCTTTTACGATAATCTGGTCTCCTCTGGATACAATACGGCTTTTTGGAAAGGCCGAAGCTAACGTGTAAATATTCCTGTTTTCTTCTCCCAAAAAATCAACAAGAGAAACAATATCCAACTCTACAATTTTTTCTATCAACGCTGTGGTGTTTAGGTACTAAACAATCTGCTGTAAAAATGTTTACTTTGCCTCGCCAAAAATAAGGAATATCACCCGGAGCATCAACCATGGCCATTGTCACCCTACTTACTGATTCAGGCGATCAAGACCATTATGTGGCAGCGGTGAAGGCAAAAATCCTAAGTACCAACCCCAGCATTAAAATTGTAGACATTACGCACCGCATTGCCCCGTGCGACATTGGGCATGCCGCTTTTGTATTGAAGGCTGTCTTCCGCGATTTCCCGAAAGGAACAACCCATCTGGTAGCCGTGGATTCGATTGGAAAAAGAGATGCGACCCCCATTGCCATGCAATTGGAGGATCATTATTTTGTAGGGTCTGATAATGGCTTGTTCGGACTCATTACTGAAAAGCAACATCAGTACATTGCCGAACTCAATACCATTAACCCCATACAAAGTACTTTTCCGGAAAAAGACATCTTTGCTACTGCTGCTGCCAAACTGGCCAGCGGTGTTTCACTCACAGACTTGGGCAAGCCACTCAATTCCTTCAGGCGTTTAATTGACCGCCAGGTGAAAGCAACCAAAAAGCAGATCACCGGAAGTGTGGTGCGGGTAGACAATTATGGAAATTTGATTACCAACATCCCGAAAGAGCCATTCGATATTTTAAGCCAGGGAAAAGTATTCACCATTCAATTTGGTGGAGAGAAATTCAGACGAATTAATAGCAATTATTTTGAAGTAGAGGAAGGGGATTGTTTCATCCTATTCAACAACCTTGGATTGTTGGAAATTGGTATCAACAGGGGCAATGCCTCCGAACTGTTTGGTATTGAATATGATGGCGTGGTGAATATTATCTTTGAAGAGTAAACTCGAGGCTCGAAGCTAAAAAATATGCTGATCCGAATTGTACGAATGCATTTTACAGAAGCCGGTGTGGAAGAATTTCTTCAGGTTTTCAATGCCAACAAAGAAGCCATTCGCAACTTTGAAGGCTGCAGTCACTTACAGCTGTTACGCGATCTAAACGATCCCACTACCTTTACCACCCTATCGCATTGGCGCAACGAAGAATGTCTGAATAACTACCGCAATTCTGAACTCTTTGGCAAAGTGTGGGGCCGGGTAAAAACCCTGTTCTCCGAACGTTCTATAGCGTTTTCACTGGAAAAATTCATAGAGCTCTAGTTTCTTACATCGCCTTTCTTTACCAGGGCAAACTTCATTTTACTTCCTCAGGCAAAACAACGATATTTCGGAATTGCCAATTTCTGAAATGCTCAAAATAGATTCGCATACGCACATTATTCCTAAAAATCTGCCCAACTGGAGCGAGAAATTCGGCTATGGCGATTTTATTTATCTCCAACATCATAAACAAGGCTTCGCCAAAATGA
>LNEN01000191.1 GCA_001464155.1 Cytophagales bacterium Ga0077538
TGTTTTTTAAAGATTTTATCTATTTCCGAACGTGTAGAAGTCTCTTGTGTCATTTCCATGCCCGAATTTACAAAATCCCAAGGGCATGGCTAATGTTAAGTCTATGTTAAGAATGTTGCATTATGTTACTAAATGATTATTTTTAATTACGTTTTGTTAACATTCACGTAACAATGGGAAGGCTGTGTGGAATAGTGCTGATTCTTTTACTACCAATGAGCGTTGTCTCTTTGGCAGCAGAGGATGCTTCTTTTCAAACTTTGCAAGCCTATCTGGATACTGATACCTCCCACAAAGTTGACACAGAAGCTTTTACTGCTTACCTCACGCAACTAGAAAAGAAAAAAGCCTCTTTCAAGAATGAGCGTGATTTCCTCCGCTTTGTTTTTCATAAAACACATCAAAAATTCCTGAAGCATTATGAGGCCTACGCCTCCTTTAGCGATCTTCTGCAGACAGGGAAGTACAATTGCTTAACGGGCACGGCACTCTACTCTATTTTATTGGATCACTTCAACATTACCTACTCCACCATTGAAACGAATTATCACATTTTTATTCTCGCGAAAGCGGATGGTGTTCCTGTTTTGCTGGAGGCTACGGATCCCCTCTCAGGTTTTGTAGAAAATGAAAAAGAGCTTGCTTCTAAACTGGAACACTATCGCGACAACAGTCTCGAGAATCCTTCCCGTTCAAAAGAGCAAGTTCAGTACGAATTCAGTTTTAACCTCTGGGAAACTGTTTCCTTACAAGAACTTACCGGTTTATTGTATTTTAATCAGGCCATTAAATCCTTCAATGAAAAGCGTCTGGAGGAAGCTACCGCTTTTCTGATGAAGGCAGCTCAGTTCAGACCTTCGGAAAGAATGGAAGAGTTTTCTTCCATTGTAATGGCCGTGGTGAAGGAAAGCGAACTCCCATCCGTTCTGAAACAAACATTAGTAACACAGCTGAAACAAGTGAAAAAACAAAGCACTCAGGAGATGAGTGCTTCGCTGCATTAATTATTTGCGCCAGTGCTGAGCGCGTCTTCTGACTAGTTCTGTAAAATCCTTACCTCTACACGTCTGTTAGCCGCATGTGCCTCTGGAGTGTCTTCGCGTGAGAGTGGCTTTGTTCCTCCAAAGGCCTTTGTCTTGATCCGTGACTTGGCAACACCCTTACTCACTAAATAATCCTTTACCGCTATTACCCTCTTTTCAGAAAGGTCGAGGTTTTGTTTAGCAGGACCCATGTAATCGGTGTGGCCTTCCAGCTGTATGACCATCTTACTATTTGTCTTCAACATGTCTACGAGCACATCCAACTCTTCATAAGAAGCCGGTTCGATGCGGGCCTTACTTTGTTGAAAGATCAGGTTGTCCAATCGCATTACGTGACCGACCGGGTGCGCAGGAGGTGCAGAACCTTTCTTCATTTCGATGTCCTTCACCACTTTGCCACTGCCATTGGCTTCCGCTGGATCCAACAAAAGCTTGACTGGCTCAAAGCCATCGGCCTGTACCAGAATGGAATACTTTTCTCCATCCAAGAAAGGGAACGTAAAGGTGCTCCCACTGGCAGAACCCAGACGGTTTCCATAAGGTAAGCTTTGATACATAATGCGGGCTACTACCGGCTCTTTCGTTTCCGCATTGATGACGCGACCCTCTGCCCAAACTGTACTATCACCCTCTTGAGCGCTGGCAACGCCTGCCAGCAACAGGCAAAGAATACTTAAGAAGTACTTCTGTAACATCATGGCTTTACAACCTTAAATTCTACACGTCTGTTTTTGCGCTGCCCTGCCTTTGTTTTATTCTCAGCAATCGGCTTCGATTCTCCATAGAACACAACAGCAATGCGAGCGGCTTCAACTCCTTGGCTTACTAAATACGTAGAAACTGATTTTGCTCTGCGCTCGCTCAAGCCCATGTTATAAGACGCTGGTCCATTCGCATCGGTATGACCCGCAATTTCTACCTGCATCGTAGCTCTTTCTTTCATCAGGCTGGCCAGGCGGTTTAGTTCTGGCTTAGAGTTATCACGTAACACATGGCTGTCAAAATCAAAGAAGATATTGTTCAGAACAATTTTAGCATTCTCCTCGATGGCCACTGCAGCGATGGTTTCGATCACTATAGGATTGAGTTTAAAGTCGCGATGATCAATTACCTGATCACCCTTCACATTGGTAAGATCCAGGTTTTGATTTTCAGACAGGTGATCCTTTGCTTCGGCACGCACCCCGTATTGGTAGCCGGCCGGGAGACGTATTTCATACTCACCAGTAGCAGGATTGGTTTGGGTTACGCCTGCCTCTACTCCATCGGGTAAACGCTCATAAATAATTTTAGCCGCTAAGGGTAATCCTGTTTTTCCATCAACGAGTTTACCGCGCACGGTTACCCATAATTCAGGAGAATTCATGATCGGCAATTTCACCCGGTAGATATCGGTATTGGTTTCAGTAATGCCGCGAGAGTAATAGGCGTAATCACTATTGGCCGGAATATTAAAGAAAACGTCTTCTTGAGGGGAGTTGATTTCAGCGCCTAAGTTCTCCGGTTCTGACCAGCTCGTCCAGGTATCATCCAGACGCTTGGTCATGTAGATGTCACTTCCACCATAGCCGCTAAACCCTTTTGATGAGAAGTAAAGTGTTTTGTCATCAGCCGCCAGAAAAGGTGAGGATTCTTCGCTCGCTGTGTTGATATTTTTGCCCAGGTTTAACGGGCGTGTCCAGGAACTATCTGCCTTCAGAAAGCTTACATACAAATCCCGATCGCCTTCCGAGTCTTCACGCTCTACCGAAAGCAATAAGGTTCTGCGATTATTGGCTAAAAAATAGTTGGCCTTTTCGTTGAAGTTATAATCATCTTCAATGGTAAGCGTCTGAGGTTTTGTCCAGGTACCCCCCACATTGGAGCTTACTGATACACCTGCCAACAACTTTCCTTTCTCATTGTATTGATTTCCCAACAAGACCACAGCCGATTTACCATCGGGTGTTACCGAGCTGATGTGGTTGATAAAGTTAGGGCCGGCTGTATTGAGAGGTGTTAGATTTTGTGCCAGTTTCCAGTGACCGGTTGAGTCTAATTCAGAATACCAGATGTCTTCCTTATCGGTTACTCCGCCTACATTTTCAGGGTGATTTTTACGACTGAAATATAAGGTCTTACCATCCGGAGAAAGGAGTGGATTCAGTTCGCTGTATTCGCTATTCACTTTTTCATCCAGGCCTTGCACCGTTAAGCCAGCTGCCAATAATTCAGGTTTCGAAATTTCTGGGATGATCGCATACTTAGAATCAGAAATAGCCACTGCATCGATACCGAAGTAATCTCCAACCGCAGCACCGTCAAATTCCAATTTAATGGCGGCTACCTTAAATTTAGTTTTCTCTACAAATATGTTGAGCATACGACTCTTGAGAGGTACCACCTGCGGGTTCAACACCATAAGTTCGTATTCATTGCCGGCTTCATCGTACGCCACCACCCGGTACAAGGCACTGGGGTTGTGTGATTCCGCAATGGCAATTTGTTGTATGCTGAGTGGATTGGCAAAGCCCAGCTTTAAAAACTCCTTGCGGTTGGGCCTGTCGGGTGCCCAGGCACTGGGACTTTGGCCTCCTGTAAGCTTGCCATTGGGATCGCTGATGACATTGGGCTTACCCAGCACTTGTTGTGCAGAATATTGCCCTGCGGTCAATTCACTGGAGAAGTCAACTACTGTTGTTGCCCATTGCACCACTTGCGCCTGGGTACTTGCAACACTTCCAATAAAAAAGGAGGAGAGGAGTAAAAGTTTTTTCATGTGAGGGTAAATGCCAAAATCAGCGTTAAACTTAGCTAAAAAAATCAAAAAGGGAGGCAAATCCTACATGTTATAAATACAAGGATTGCTAACGGGTGTTCTAAAAAGCAGGAGCTTCGAAGTGCTTACTCCAAAGAAGGCTTATTAAAGAGCAAAAATCCTACATGCATGAGCACTCCAAGTTCGTTTTCCTTGTCATCGTAATAATTCACCATTAAGCTAATGGGCCCGATAGGAGAATGATACACCAGCGCTGTAGTAGCCGCAAAGGATGGCTTAATCAGGTCTGTTTGAATGCTTGTTTGCTGGTCAACAACTTCCTGATATTGTTCAAATGCATTGAAGATGTACCCCTCCAGACGCCAGTCGAGCTTAGAAGACGGACTGATGATGATTCTGCCACCCCCTGCTACATAACTCTTCGCTCTGAAGTTTTCTAAAAATAAGGTCCGACTATCTGGTAGAGGATTAAAGCTTGGAGCATTGATGAGGTTGCCCTGATAGTTGGCAAAGAAGGGTTGGTTGGTATAAGCTGCCTCTACTAAAAACCCTTGACGGAACCATCCTTTATGAAAGTATTTTTCTCCCTGAAAACGAAGTGTTACCCACTTATGAGATTCTTTCAACGTCTCGGTAGTGCTGGTATTTCCAGGTGTGTAGTCTTCTGCCGTGTTGAAGTAGTTGACGCTGAAGCGATAGGCGCGACCTGCTGTAGCGTATTGTTTTCGATTCAGATTATCGGCTGAAATAACAAAACTGGACTTGAAGCCACGAAGGAGTAACTCGTCCAGCGTGCTGGTATTAGTGAAATTCTCATCGTTAATATAATTATCCTTATTGCTGATAGCCCCTACCTGAAGAAGTATTTTGTGTTTATCATTAATCGGCTTGGCCGCCTTGAACGATACTTCACGGTCCACTCTCTTCAGAATTGTGGTTCCATCCTCGCGCAACAAATCAGAGCCTGCCGAATAGTTCCAGCTATTGAAAATGAATTGCGGCTCAATGTAAAAGCGACCGAGGGACGGGTAATCAATGCGTGCACTCGTCACAATCGATTTATAAAAATTACCTGAATGAAAACCTAGATACCCATGCAGCAACTGTTTATCGAAATGATAAAAGTTTAAGCCAGCAAAAATATTGCTGATGTCTCGTGTACTGATGACGCCCCCGAAATCCAATTGAAAGTTTTTAGGCTTGCGCTGCGTCAGTTCTAAGAAAAATTTCTTGCGCTGTTCATTGAAGGAAATGGTGGGATAGGTGTTGCTGAAATAATTTTCTGAGACCAGGTTAAAATAGCGTCTCTTCACTTCTCCTATGTATAGCTCCGATTCTCGCTTGGTCGGAAAACCAAAATGGCGCTTCAGGTATATGCGCTGCTTGGAATTAAAGTTGTTGAACTTTATTTCATCAAAAACAAAGGGGAAGCTTTCGTTATTAAAGTCATTGCGCAAGGCCGTTACATCTTCGCAGGTTTCGCGCCTTCCCACTTTTCGTTTAATCTCTTCCATCTGTCGCAGGGTTTGCACATACCCGCTATCGATGAGGCTCTTGGCTCTGCTGAAGTCAACCGCAGTGTACCCATTAAGATCAGGCTGAATGTAAATACCGTTATCAGGAACATCTTCCGGATCGGATTTATCCAGGAACATAAACAACATAGAATTATTCAAGAGTTTATCGTCTTGTTCATAAGGGTACTGATCAAAAATTTTGCTGGAAACGTTGCTGCCGATAATTACCTCTGGAGCAAAATCGCGCACCATCACATCAATAGGAAAGTTGTTATACACACCTCCGTCAAACAAGTAGCGTCCATCAATTCGAATAGGCGTGTAAAAGAAAGGAACAGTTTGGGTGGCGCGGAGTGCCTTGCTTAATGAACCCTTAGAAAGCACCACTTGTGATTGTGAAAATACATCAGCCGCCATTACGCGCAGTGGGACAAAGAGGCTATCAAAGTCTTGTTTTGCAATGGCTTCTGCTTGCGCCATTTTTTCTGCCAGGGCAAAATTCAGCGTAACATCTTTGGCTAAGCTGGGATTTACTTGTGCATTAAAGGAGGAGTCAAGGGTTAAACTCAGCTTAATGAAACCAGGATTAATTTCGCGCTGGTAGTAGTTGGCACTGTATTCGTTTTCAGGGCGCCCGTTGATCCATTGCAAGAATTCCTCCGAGAGAATGATACTTTGAATCTGATCGGGGCTCATACCGGCCGCATAGCAACCACCTACAATGCCTCCCATCGAGGTGCCTACTATATAATCGATGGGAATATCATTTTCTTCCAGTGCCCGTAGCACACCGATGTGTGCAATGCCTTTGGCCCCACCTCCGCTTAGCACCAAGCCTACCTTTTGCGCATGTGCGGAAAGGTTTAGAGATACAAAAATGACCAGAAGGATTTTCCGCATGAATAGACAACACTACCTGTCATTAGACGAGACTTATGACTTTTTGTTGTACCTACAAGAAAGAAAAATTAGATCACTTAGAAAATAGAAGCGGTAGCCGTATTGACTGCCTGCGGCAAGGCAATGGCATCGAGCTTTGCTTTGAGGGTATTCACCACCTCACCGTAAGGAGCCACATGATCTTGTCTGATGGGCTGGGAAGGCGGTAATTCCACGCGAAGCGCATCCACCTGCACGCCATTTTTCCAAAACCGGTAACAAAGGTGATCGCCAGTAGCAAGGCCGGTGCTTCCTACATAACCAATTACCTGCCCCTGTCGTACACGAGTGCCTGCCCTTACCCCTTCTGCGATTCGAGACATGTGCAGATACTGTGTGGTGTACGTTCCGTTGTGGCGCACTTTTACGTAGTTGCCATTATTACTTTTATACTGAGCCTCTTCTATCAACCCATCTCCCACAGAGCGAATGGGGGTTCCCTTGGGCGCAGCAAAGTCGGTACCCAAATGTGCTTTCCATCTTTTTTGCACAGGATGAAAGCGATTAAGATTATAGCGGGAGCTGATGCGCGTAAATTCGATCGGATACTTCAACAAGGCCTTGCGCAAACTCTTGCCTTCTTCATCGAAATAATCAAGCCCTTCGCCCTGATCGTAGGGGTAAGCATAATAGTCGTGACCAAAATGTTGAAAATAAATACCGTTGATCTTCTCGATGCCTACAGGCTTGCCTTCCACCTGAATCTCTTCATAAAGCAACTTAAATTGGTCGCCTACTTGCAAGCGTTGAAAATCAACCTGCCAGGCAAAAATATCCACAAACTTATTGGTGAGTTCGTGGGTAATACCCATCTCCTCTATCGTTTCTGAAAGCGAAGAACGAATCATACCCGAAACACCTTTCTCGACAACGGTTACCTCCCGCTGGCAAACATCGACCGAAAGCGAATCGCCAAACTTTAGGATAACATAGTCAATATCGTTTTGCTCATAGATGAGCGCACTGGCACGCATGAGGGAATCTTGCTCGCAAATGAGTGTGTATTTTTTATTGGGCGCTACTTTCCTCACATCAAAAACGTGACGGGGCAGGTTGGCCACCTGGTTTACCAATTTGGCAGGAACGTTGTATTGATACAGAATATCACCTAAGAGTTCATTCTTTTTAATTTTTTCTTCGATGACGATCTTATTATCGATGGGCATCCCATACAACAAGGCTGGTTCAATGTGTTCTACGAGCGGAATGGGTTCACCATAGGCCTGTTCTACCAATTGTTTACTTCCTGAAAAGAAGTAAGCAACTACAAACAGTGTGCAAAGGGCGACCAGCGCGATTCCGATTAATTTCTTCATTTACCTGATATTACTTGCGAAAAAAGTAAGGGGCAAAAGTAAAAAATCCATATAGGAAATGCCCCACGCTTTTCAAATATAAACCCGATTGGGCGAGAATAAAAGCACTTTGGCTTTTTCTGGGCACAAAAAAACCCCTGCAACATGCAGGGGCCTCTCTTTTGCAAGCAGAGAGTTTGAAGATTTTACTTATTAAATAATTCGTTTGCATCGGGAGCTTTCTCTGCTCCTTCGCTTGCCTCAAAACCATTACGTGGAGAAAAGTCCTCTCCATCACCAAACCAACTCAAGGCTCTTTTCTTAAAATAACCCCGTACATAAGAATTGTAGACCTTAACTGTTTCATTGTACCGCTGACGGGCTACATTTATTCGATTCTCAGTGCCCTCAAGTTGAGCTTGAAGGTCCTGGAAATTCTCAGTAGATCGAATCTGTGGATATGCTTCAAAAGCCAGATTAATAGCTGTATTGATTTTTCTACCCGCAAGCTCTAAATCCTCTGGTGTCTGAGCATTTACAATCCCAGCACGGGCCTCTGTTACTTGGGTCAAAATTCCCTTTTCATTTTCAGCCGCCTCCTTAACTGTTGCGATAAGGTTTGGAATCAGGTCTGCCCTTCTCCGATATGTTGCTTGAACATCAGCCCAAGCTCCCTTTACGTCCTCCTGAGATTTGATTGCGTTGTCGTAAACTCCTGTTCCCCAGAAAAAGAAAATAAGCCCAGTTAATACAAAAAAACCTATAACACTTAACGTTACAATTAAACCTTTACTCATAAAATTGTTTATTTAACAAGACGAAGTTATGCCAACATTTAGTGTTAACAAAATCTTGTTGCTTTTCTTTTTCTGCATGCTTATTGGCGCTTGTCAGCTGGATCGCCACAGGCAGGTAGATCGCGCACGTTTTACTTTTAAAGCACATCCCGATACACGCACCTTTTTTCAAAACCTGCGCATGATCTATTATGATCGTGAAGTGAAAAGCGGAAGACAGGTGGTGGCCTATCGCTTTAAGAAAAGGATACAGGACAGCACAGTCTTGCGCGTGCACCCAACCATTGTACTGAACGGAGATACCAATGACGCCCTCCTGTTGATAGAAACCACACAACCACGTGACACACTGGTAGTACAAATTGGGCCTATGCGCATTGACCTGGTGGATAGAACACGTGTGGAGTCGCTAGAGTTTTGTACCCGTCTGTATGAAGGCATACTGGCAGAACAGGAAATTTTTCTGGAGCCTGAACACCGCTTGCTTTTTGTTGATCCGGACGAAAGAGAATCTTTTCGAAAAGTGATGAGCGATTACTATCGACTGACCCGAATTTTTTAACAGGGCTTAGTACTAGCACAAATTTATGAAGTGAGCAGTGCCTTGATCTGGCTTGCTTCCAGGTGGCAATTAACCCACTCGTATTCCATTTTTGCCTGGTACTTTTTGTAAAAATTGATAGCCGGCTCGTTCCAATCCAACACTTGCCACATCATGCCGGTACAGTTGTCATCCAGGCATTGTTGCATGGTTCTGTCAAAAAGCAATTTTCCTATACCGCTGCCTCTCTCCTTTTCTGTGACAATAATATCTTCCAGGTACAAGCGCTTTCCTTTCCAGGTAGAATATCGGTAGTAGTAAATTGAAATGCCTACAATTCCCTTTTCGTTCTCTGCCACAAAAAATCCAAAAATAGGATTCTTACCAAAGCCATCTTCTTCCATCATCGCTACGGTATTACTTACCTCGTGCGGAGCTTTTTCATA
>LNEN01000192.1 GCA_001464155.1 Cytophagales bacterium Ga0077538
CCTTTACGTATGTGCAGTTGACTCATAGGGCATGCTACGTTTTCATGCAAATTAGTAAAACCCTTTGATCTCCTGATTGTTTTCGCTGGCGTTCCCGTCCACTCATCAGGAACATTTGCCTTCCCTGTCTGCCTACTTTTTTGGCGCGTTCTTTTCCCAATACTTTGCCAATCATAAAAATTACACTATGCTAAAAAAGTATACCCAGGCTACTGGCAAATGGTTGTTACTCGCTGCTTTTGCCGTGACGATTACAAGTCCTTTGCTTGCCCAAAAAAAGAGTAAGAAAAATTCACCTCCTGCACCCGCTGCTGCCCCTGCTCCTGCAGCAGCCAATGGTGATAAAAAAGATGGAGGCCTTCAGCCCTATGAAAAAGTAATTACTGCCAAGGCCGTGACCGATGAAGGTTTGTTTAAGGTTCACAAAGTAGACGACAAGTATTTCTACGAAATACCCGATTCGCTTTTAGACCGCGAGATGTTGATGGTAACACGCATTGCCCGCACTGCCACTAATATTGGCTATGGTGGGGAAAATGTAAATAACCAGGTATTGCGCTGGCAGAAAAAAGACAAGAAGGTATTGCTACGCGTGGTTTCGTACAGCAACATTGCTGACGAAAATTCTCCCATGGCCTTATCGGTTCGCAACTCTAACTTCGAGCCCATTCTTCAAGCTTTTGATATTAAGGCTATCGGAAAAGATTCTTCTGTGGTAATTGAGGTAAATGCGCTCTTCACCAAAGATGTACCTGCTATTGGTTTTGACGATCGCAGAAGAAAAGAATACAAAGTTTCATCCTTAGATGAATCCAGAAGCTTTATCGAACACTTAAAAAGTTTCCCCATCAACGTAGAGGCACGCCACGTGCTTACTTACAAGGCAGCAGAGGCACCGTCCAATTCAACGGTGGGTTCAATTACGCTAGAGATGAATAACTCCATGATTCTCTTACCTAAGAAAGTCATGAAGCCTCGTTTAGCAGATGATCGTGTGGGTTTCTTTGCACAATCGCAAGTAGACTATGGACAGGATGCGCAAAAGGCAAAGACCACTTCGTACATCCGCAGATGGAGATTGGAACCTAAAGACGAAGCCGCTTATAAGCGCGGAGAATTAGTGGAGCCTAAAAAACAAATTGTATACTACATCGATCCTGCAACGCCAGAAAAATGGAGACCCTATTTGAAGCAAGGCGTAGAAGATTGGAACAAAGCGTTTGAGCGTGCTGGTTTTAAAAATGCCATCACAGCCAAAGATGCCCCTACAAAAGCAGAAGATCCGGATTGGAGCCCTGAAGATGCGCGCTATTCTGTTATCCGTTATTTCGCTTCCGACATTCAAAATGCGTATGGTCCGCACGTGGCCGATCCCCGCTCAGGTGAAATTTTAGAAAGTGATATTGGATGGTACCACAACGTTATGAACTTACTCCGCAACTGGTATTTCGTTCAAACGGCTGCTATCAACCCTGACGCCCGCAGCGTTCAATTTAAGGATGAAGTAATGGGTCGTCTCATTCGTTTTGTTTCCTCTCACGAAGTAGGACACACACTTGGTCTGCCTCATAACTTCGGCTCCAGCTTTGCGTATCCGGTTGATTCGTTGCGTTCAGCCAAGTTTACTTCCAGAAGTGGCACAGCGCCTTCCATTATGGACTATGCACGTTTCAATTACATCGCCCAGCCGGAAGACAAAGGTGTTTCGTTAATGCCTGATGTAGGGGAGTACGATAAGTATGCTGTGATGTGGGGATACTCTTATTTACCCGATGCAAAAACATCTGCAGAAGAAAAGGCTATTTTGAACAAATGGATTTTAGATCGCGCAGCTAACCCAGTTTATTTCTATGGTCGCCAAACCGGCAATCCACAAGATCCCCGTTCGCAGTCTGAAGACCTCGGCAACGATGCCATGAAAGCCAGCACTTATGGTGTTGCCAACTTGAAACGCATTGTGCCTAATCTGATTGAGTGGACAAAAGAAGATGGAAAAGATTTTGATGATCTGGCCGAATTGTATGGACAAGTATTAGGCCAGTGGAACCGTTACAACGGCCATGTACGTGCCAACATTGGTGGTGTGTATGATACGCCTAAGTCGTACGAACAAGCAGGCAACGTATTTGTGCCTGTTCCTAAAGATGTTCAGAAAAAGGCTATGGCTTACTTACAAAAGGAAACCTTTGCCACACCGACCTGGATGCTCGATCAGAACATTTTAAAGAAGATTGAGAATGCGGGTTCGCTGGAAAGAATTCGTACCGCACAAGTTGGAACCCTCAACGCGTTGTTAGATCCAGGACGGTTGGCTCGCCTGATCGAAGCAGAAGCAGCCTTGGGTAACTCCACGTATACTCCTATCGAAATGATGAGTGATTTGCGAAACGGTATCTGGTCTGAATTAACCGCTGGAAAAACGATTGATGCGTATCGCAGAAATTTACAGCGTGCACACATTGAACGCTTGGAGTTTTTGATGAAAGAAGAGCCAGCACCACTGCCCGCTAACATCAGAGCGTTTGCCGGTAACACGGCTATAGATGTGAGTCAGTCAGACATTCGTCCGATGGTTCGTGCGGAATTAAAAGCTTTACGCACACAGATTAATGGAGCGATTGGAAGAACTGGTGACCCGATGTCGAAGTATCACCTGGAGGATGCTGTTCAGCGCATTAATCAGATTTTAGATCCTAAATAATTTTCAAAACAGGTAGTTAGGAGAACCTGTGGGGGCAACCTCACAGGTTTTTTTTATGGGTTGGATAGGGGTAAGTGCACATTGAGGTGTCATAACCTTAGATCGCTTAAATCCGTATTTTGCACTGAACCCGAAAAGAAAGCAGTGCTCGCATCCGAAACAAACCTCTTGGAAGCCATACGCGAAGGCGATGAAACTGCTTTTGAAATGATTTTTAAAGAATATTACCAAAGTCTTTGTCGCTATGCCAATAGCTTTCTGAGCGATCGGGAGGAAGCAGAAGAGGTTGTACAAGCCTCTTTTATCGGCATCTGGGAGAAGCGCAACACCCTACAAATCAACACTTCTTTAAAGGCTTATCTCTACCAAGCCATCCGCAACCGTTGTCTCAACGTGATTAAACACGAGAAAGTAAAACAACAGCATGCGCAACATCAGGTAGTCATGATGCCTAATCATGATGAAGCCACTGCGGATACAGTGCTTTCAAACGAACTGGAGAAAAAAATATACCTGGCCATGCAGGCTTTGCCAGAGCAATGTCGCCTTGTTTTTAAATTGAGTCGTTTCGAAGAATTAAAGTATCAGGAAATTGCGGATCAACTAAATATTTCGGTAAAGACGGTAGAGAATCAAATTGGCAAAGCCTTGAAAATTATGCGCGAGCAATTGCGTGAGTACCTTCCCATTATTTTACTCTTGTTCAACGGACTTTTAGTGTGAGTGCTGACAACTACGATATTGACGATTTAATTGGCAAGCACCTGGCCGGTGAAGCTTCTGCGGTAGAAACGCAGCAAGTAGAAGAGTGGTGTGCGCGATCTCCAGAGAATCAACAGTACTTTGAGCATTTGCAGGTCATCTTTCAAAAAGCTTCGCTAGCGAATGATACGTCTACCTACAACGCAGATCTTGCCTGGAGAAAAGTACGTGCACAACTTCATACGTCACCTAAAACAAACTTTACTCACTGGCCTTTATTGCGCATCGCTGCCAGTGTTCTGCTTGTTAGTGCCTTAGGCATTTGGGCCTATCAGCAATTCCTCAGTCCGGTCGAACGTACGCAGCTTTCCAGCGCAACCACTGTTGTGCAAGATTCTTTGCCTGACGGAACCAAAGTAGCACTGAATAAGCAAACAGCTCTTTCGGTTACCTACAACACAAAGAAGAAACAAGGAAGGATCAAATTAAAAGGCGAAGCCAAGTTCGAAATAAAACACGAAGCTGATAAGGAGTTAATCGTAGAAGCGGACGAAGTTCTCATTCGTGACATTGGTACCACTTTTAATGTGAAAGCTTATCCTGAAAGCAACACAATTGAAGTAACGGTACAAGAAGGAGAAGTTCAATTTTATACCCAGCAAAACGAAGGCATTTTTATTCAGGCAGGCGATAAGGGGATTTATAATAAGCAAACCAGGACCTTTATAAAGGAGCAGGCAGACACGAACGTGGTCTCTTACGCCACCAAACTTTTTGTATTTGAAGAAACGGATCTACAGAGTGTCGTAGAACAACTGAACGCGATCTACGAGAAAAAAATTACCATCGGTAAAAATCTTGAACGGTGCCGCGTTACCGTAAATTTTCAAAACGAAGAAATTGAAACGATAGCGGAGATCTTGGCCGAGACACTTAACCTTCGGATAAGCACAACCGCTACTGACATCATGCTGGAGGGTGAGGGGTGTGAATAAGTTTGCGCTTCTTCTTTTTCTTACTCTGTCCTCGCTTGCAACAAAAGTTCAGGCACAATCTTCTGCTCCTCCTCTAGAACGTATCCTTACTATCTCCTTTCAAAACGAACGCGTGGATGAAGCCCTGAAGAAAATTTCGCAACAGGCTGAAGTTACCTTTTCGTACAGTGCAAGCGCTTTTGACACACAACGGAAAATATCTCAATCCTTTTCAATCAAATCCATCCGAGAAATTTTGGAGTTCATTTTTGAGGGGTCCGTGCAATTCAAGCAAAAAGGGAATTACATCATTCTCACAAAATCTGAAAAATCAGATGGTGTGGTGGTAAGTGGGTATGTGGTAGATGAAGCAACTGGAAAAAAATTGAAGGAAGTAAGTGTGTACGATCCCATCTCGATGAAGTCAACGGTAACCGATGAGTTTGGCTTTTTTGAATTGGAAGTGAAGAAGCCCAGCGAAGAGGATCTGCAATTGGTCATCAACCGAAGTATGTATGCGGATACAATGGTGACCGTATCTTCCAAGCGTTCATCTTTTCAAAAAATAAGTCTGAACATTGATGAAGAGAAGTGGAGAGCGGTGTCGGACAGTCTTGACAGTAAACTAGATCGTCTATGGTCCTGGACAAAACGATCTGTTCAGCGTTCCAATATGAAGAACATACGAGATACATTGCATAGAACCTGGCAGGTATCTTTCGTTCCCTTTGTTGGCAGCAATCATCGGCTGAGTGGAAACGTGGTGAACGACTATTCATTAAATATTCTTGGTGGCTACTCAGCAGGTACTAATAAAATTGAATTGGGTGGACTTTTTAATATAAACAGGGGTAGGGTTCGCTATGCACAGGCTGCCGGGTTATTCAATTTAAATGGTGGTAAAACAGAAGGCGTACAATTCGCAGGACTCTTTAATACCAACTTAGATTCTACACACGCAATACAATTTGCGGGACTCGCCAATTTTAATGAACAAGCTTCTGAAGGTGCTCAATTCGCTGGCCTTAGCAATTTGACGCTTGGCAATTACCGGGGACCTCAGTTCGCAGGGCTTTTTAATTTTGCTTCTTCCACCATTCAGGGTACGCAAGCTGCGGGGTTATTCAACGTAACTCCCAAAAAAATAATAGGTGCCCAGTTGGCTGGCCTCTTTAATGTAAGCGAAGAAATTACCGGTTCGCAAATTGCCGGTCTGCTCAACGTAGCCAGAACAGTTCACGGTACACAAGTTTCACTACTTAATGTAGCAGATAGTATTCGTGGCGTTCCGGTTGGGTTGCTGAGTTTTGTCAAAACGGGTTATCATAAAGTAGAACTCAGTGCCGATGAGGTTTTGCCTGTTAACATTGCCTTGCGCACCGGTGTGCGACAGTTCTATAATATTGTGTCAGCCGGTGTTCGTCCGGAGTCAGCGGATACAGTTACCTGGTCCTTTGGCTATGGAGTGGGTGTTGCCCCCAAACTCAGCAAGAGGCTTTTTATGAATGTAGATGTAACTTCCAATCAATTGGTAAAGGGAAACGTAGAAGCCTTGAATCTCATCAATAAATTTTATCTCGGTTTTGATTTCCAACTAACAAAGAAGTTGTCGCTTACAGCAGGAGGCACTTTCAATTTTCGAATCTATGAAGCCGGTTTCGAAAACCATGCGGAAGTCTTTACGAACTACAAGCCCAACATCATCAACGAAGGAATTTTTGCCAATGATACCAACTACCAGCTATGGTGGGGCGCTAAGGTAGGGGTACGATTCTTTTAATTTCTTATCAGCCTAGATCGACAAGAAAAAATAAAATGGTCATAGGGGTATTCTCACCCTCAGTTGTCATAGCTCCAAATCAAGCAGTATGACAACTTCAAAAAAACTCTTTACCCTCTTCTTTATACTAAGCATGGGAGAGGCTGCATTTTCCCAGTCCCTATCTCAAACCATTCGAGGCACAGTTATCGACCAGGTGTCGCAAATGCCCTTGCCTGGAGCCAGTATTATTTTGGTCAACAGTAATCCCTTATTAGGTGTGACCAGCGATGTGGATGGACAGTTCAAATTAACCAAAGTGCCTGTAGGTACGCACGTTCTTAAAATATCCTTTATCGGCTATAAAGAGGCGATCATCCCCAACATCATCGTGAATTCTGGAAAAGAAGTGGTGCTCACCATTCCTATTGAAGAAGACGTGATGCAAATGGAAGAGTTGGTGATCACTGCTTCTGAGAAGGACAAAACGATTAACGACATGTCGGTGGTAAGTACGCGTACTTTCTCCGTGGAAGAAACCAGAAAGTTTGCAGCTGCTGTAAACGATCCTGCCCGCATGGTTACTTCCTTTGCGGGAGTGGTGGCATCAGAAGATGGCAACAACAGCATTTCCATTCGCGGTAATTCACCCTATGGCTTGCTGTGGCGCATGGAAGGGGTAGACATTCCGAATCCCAATCATTTTGCTAATGCTGGAACAGCGGGTGGTGGTATTTCCATTCTCAGTTCACAATTATTGGCCAACTCCGATTTCTCGACTGGTGCCTTTGCGGCAGAATATGGCAATGCCCTCTCGGGTGTATTCGATTTGAAATTGCGTAAAGGAAATAATGAAAAGCATGAGTACACTTTTCAGGCGGGATTTTTAGGAACAGATGTAGCGGCTGAAGGTCCCTTGGGCAAAAAGTACAATGGTTCTTATTTAGTAAACTACCGTTACTCTACTCTCACCTTACTTTCTAAATTAGGGGTTCCTATCGGAGACTATTCAACAGACTTTCAGGATTTATCCTTCAACATCCATTTGCCAACCAGTAAAAACAGCAGCCTGAGTATTTTTGGTTTTGGTGGATTGAGTGATCAGAAAAGCGAAGCCGAAAAAGATTCTACGCAGTGGGAAAGTGAATTTGATAGTTTCAATGCTATCTATCATTCGAATACAGGAGCGATGGGCATTAAGTATTCTACTATTCTCAATTCCAAGGCGCACATCCAAAACGCTCTTGTCTTTTCTGGCAATGAGATTTTGTATGAGCAGGACGCACTGGATACTCTTTACAATGCTCATCGTGACTATACTCAGCGTTATGGCAATTCAAAAATCACACTCAGCAGTGTGTTGAATTACAAACTATCTCCTCGTTATAATTTAAGAAGTGGCATTTATGTAAACCAACTACACTACAACCTTCTTCAACGTAACCTGAACGAAAATACAGAGGTAATGGAAACCCAACTAGATGCCTCTGGAAGTACCAAAAGTGCACAAGCGTTTTCTCAATTGAATATCAAAGCGAGTGATCGCCTTACCTTGAATGTAGGTCTTCACTACTTACAGTTGTTCCTTAACAATTCCTTCTCCATAGAACCTCGCGTTTCGGCTGCCTACTTTTTAGACGATGTACAGCGCATCAGTTTCGGCTATGGTTTACACAGTCAGATACAGCCTTTGGGCACTTACTTTGGTGAGTATGAACAAAATGGAGAAGTGATACGCGCCAATGAGAACTTAGACCTCAGCAAGTCTCATCATTTCGTATTGGGTTATGATCGTTCTCTCAATGATCACTTGCGTGTGAAGGTAGAGACGTACTACCAGCACTTGTATAACATACCTGTTGGGATTGAGGCGAACAGCTCTTATTCTCTTATTAATCGTCAGTGGGATTATGAAACAGAGCCTCTGGTAAACGATGGCTTGGGAAGAAATTACGGGATGGAGTTAACCCTGGAACATTTCATGCACAACGATATTTACTTCCTGCTCTCTGCTTCCCTTTATGATTCGAAGTACAAAGCACACGACAATGTGTGGCGCAACACACGTTACAATGCCAACTCGAATGTAACCTTTTCAGGTGGTAAAGAATTCAAGCTGGCCAAGAACAGAGTGCTTGGGCTCAACATCCGCACACTCTATAACGGAGGGTTTCGCACTACGCCTATTAATGTAGAAGCCTCCGTGGAGAAGGGAGAAACGATTTATTATGAAGATCAGGCCTATACCGAACAAGTACCTGCGTATTTCAGAACTGATTTGCGTGTGAGTTTAAAGCGGAACAAAGCCAACTCCACGCACACATTGGCACTGGACATTCAAAACGTTTCAAACCGGAAAAATATTTACGGTAGTTATTTTGAGCCTTTAACCGGAGAGGTGAAAACCTCTTACCAGACTCCTTTGATTCCGATCTTGAGTTATAAAATTGAGTTTTAGCCTCACCCCGTCCCTTGGAAACCCCTCTCCCGAAGGAGAGGGGAAGGGGGTGAGGCTACATGTCATCCTTCGCAATCGGGGGCACCACACCCATGTTGTACCAGGCAAAAGAATATTGATCAGCTACTTGCTCGATCGTTTTTGACACTGGTGTTCCGGCACCGTGACCAGCATTCGTTTCGATGCGTATCAATACCGGTGATTCACCTACATGATGCTCTTGTAAAGTAGCAGCAAACTTGAACGAGTGCGCAGGCACTACGCGATCATCATGATCAGCTGTGGTGACCATCGTAGCCGGATATTTTGTCCCAGGTTTTAAAGCATGCACCGGAGAATAGTTGCGTAAGTACTCAAACATTTCCTTGCTATCGTCAGCAGTTCCGTAGTCATAGGCCCAACCGGCTCCTGCTGTAAACTTATGATACCTCAACATGTCCATTACCCCGACAGCCGGGAAAGCCACTTTCATTAAATCAGGACGTTGCGTCATCGTTGCTCCAACTAACAATCCTCCATTCGACCCACCTGAAATAGCGAGATATTGACTAGAGGTATACTTCTCACTGATCAAGTATTCTGCTGCTGCAATAAAATCATCAAACACATTTTGCTTATTCATTTTGGTTCCTGCCTGGTGCCACTTTTCTCCGTACTCACCACCACCGCGCAAATTTGGTTGCGCATACACGCCTCCATTTTCTAACCACACAATACGCGCTGTAGAAAAGCCTGGTTGCAGACTTACACTAAAGCCACCGTAACCATAGAGCATAGTTGGATTTTTACCATTCAATTCCAAGCCTTTTTTGTGCGTGATGAACATTGGAATTTTTGTTCCGTCTTTGCTTGTATAAAATACTTGCTTAGTCTCGTAATCTTCGGGTGTGAAATCAACTTTCGGTCTTTCGTACAGTGTCGATTTTCCTGTGGCGATTTCGTAACGATAGATGGTGGGCGGAAAGGTAAAAGAGGTGAAGGTATAGTAATCAAACTTTTCCTCTTCCTTGCCTCCAAAGCCACCGGCTGTTCCAATGCCTGGCAGCTCAATGGTGTGCTCCAGTTTACCCTTCATGTCATATTGTTTCACTACCGTTTTCACATCTACTAAATAGTTCGCAAATATTTTGCCTCCTCCGGTTGAAGTGTTCAAGACACTTTCTGTTTCAGGAATCAAATCCTTCCAGTTCTCCGGAGCAGGATTTGAAAAATCAACTTCCACTAAACGATTGTTCGGTGCGTTAAGGTTAGTATGGATTAACAAACGTGTGCCTTCGTTGGCCAGCACATAGTGATCTTTATCGAAGTTGTTCACCACATTTACAATCTTTCCCTTCGGATCTTTCAAGTCCTGGATATACAATTCGTTACCTGTGGTGCTGGTGGACGCAGTGATGACCAGGAAGCGCTCATCTTCTGTTAAGTAACCTCCAATGTATCTCCGTGGCGTTGTCTCACCGCCAAAAATCATGATATCGCTGGACTGTGGGGTGCCCAGTTTATGATAATACAATTTGTGAAACTGTGTTTTCTGTGAAAGTTGGCTTCCTTTTGGTTTGTCGTAGGTACTGTAATAAAAACCTTCGTTGCCTTTCCAGGCAATCCCGCTGAACTTGATATTCCGCAAGGTATCCTCCACAATAGATTTATCTGAGGTACGCAATACGATGGCTTCGTTCCAATCCGCACCTCCTTTGGAAATACGGTAGGTGACTAAAGAACCATCTTTACTGAAATCAATACCCGATAAAGAGATCGTTCCATCTTCTCTAAACTTATTTGGATCTAAGAAAACTTCTGCCGCACCGTCTTCACCTTTCTTGCGATACAGCACGCTCTGGTTTTGCAAGCCATCATTTTTATAGAAATAGTAATACTCTCCTTCCCGGAAGGGAGCACTTAAGCGTTCGTAGTTGAAAATTTTCTCCAAACGTTGCTTGATCTTATCGCGATACGAAATATTCTTCAGGTATGCGAAGGTCACATCATTCTGTGCCTTTACCCATTCTGCCGTTTGTTTACTTGTATCATCCTCTAACCAACGATAAGGATCTGGCACTGCGGTGTCAAAATAAGTATCTACCGTATCCACCTTCGCGGTGGTCGGATAGGTAAAGTCAGCTGCTGCCTCTTTGTTCGAGTTGCAGGAGGCTAAGGCTGCAGCAATAAAGCAGACAGCCACTAAGGATAAAATTTTCATATGCAGGATTTTAATAAGTAAGTCTAAGAAAGGGCTTTGGTATTACAAAACAATTTTAGAAGAGCGGCTCGAAGAAGGGTTTAGTTAACAAACAAAACCCGAAAGAAAGGCAAAGACCTTCACTTCCGGGTTTTTTATTCTTTAAAAAGATATCAGCTATTGTCGCGGTACAAGGTCTTTTCGCACAGAAGCCTGCCAGGCCAAGGTGGCCATGAGCACTGCATTGTATTTCAAATCGGCCTCAATAGCACGCTCATAGGTATCCATGTTAGAATGCCAACTGCGTGTAAAATACTCAATCGGGTCTGTGATGAATTGAAAGCCCGGGAGGCCAATGGCATCAAAAGCAACGTGGTCGGTACTGCCCGTACTATTCAATGATAGGGTTGCCGTGCCGGTTTTTTCAAAAGGCTTTAACCATTCACGAAAAATGGGGCGCACTTTTTCATTGCCCTGCATATTGATGCCTCGCCACTTGCCTGTTCCATTATCGGTATTCAAATAAATAGAAAATGTTTCGGCAGCAGGTTTCAGTGTGGCCTTTCCCTCTACCATTTCACCCAAATGTTTTTTTACATATCCACGTGAACCGTATAAGCCCTGTTCCTCCCCACCCCATAAGCCAATGCGAATGGTACGACTGGGTTGCACACCCATTGATTTAATCAAACGCATCGCTTCCATACAAATCGCAACACCCACTGCATTGTCAGTAGTGCCGGTACCCCCATGCCATGAATCTAAGTGAGCACCAATCATCACTACTTCAGCACTCTTATCCGTGCCCGGTATTTCAGCAATCACATTAAAGCCATCTTCTGCCGGTGTAAACTCCGTCTCCATCGTCAACTCCAATTTTACAGCCACCCCTTTTTCGATTTGACGAACGAGGCGATTGTAATGCTCGGCTGCAACTAATATCTGTGGCAATATTTTAGGCGCATTTGCTGCATGTGCTCTCACACGTTCGCCAAAAGGCACTGAAGGTGCATAAGGAATCGTAGCGGCTTGTGGATATAAGGTGCCATGATCGCCACGGCTACACTCCAACACGGCTAGTGCACCTTCTGTCTGGCACAATAACCACTTCTTGTAGGTAATATCTTCTGGTGCACCTGTGGCGAAACGTCTGTTTCCACTGGCTGCACGATCGCGTGATGCTGCATTGGCCATCTTTAATAAAGTAGAGTCAGCGACACGAGTCGCATCCGGCTCAAAGTGTGGCTTGGGCATAATGGGGAAATTGAATAAGACAATTTTACCTTTCAGCTTACCCTTATATTTTTCAAGATCTTCCTCTGTTTTTACATTGAGATACACTACCTCTGCTGAAACGGTTCCCTTAATACCGGGAGACCATGCCTTCGGATTACTGATGATGTTAAAATAAGTAGGTGCTGTGGCACTCAAGCCAAACTTCTTTACTTGCCATCCCTTTCCAAATTCGCCAAAGGAATCAAAATGTACATTGCTCAAGCCCCAACCCTCCATGGTTTTCTTGGCATAGTTAGCAGCTGTTTTATAACCGGGTGAATTGGTAAGACGGGGTCCATTTACATCGGTGAGCATGCTTAGCACGTCCATCACTTGCGAGCGGTCTATGCCTTCACTTTTTAGCTTTGCATAGATAACAGAATCTACTTTATCGGCTGTCTGCGCCACAGCTGTTAGGAGGCCAATGCTCATCAACAGACATAGCAGGGTTAATTTTGATTTCATATCAAAGGAATGGTTTGGTTTCAAGGTGTAAAGTATCTACAATTTTTTAGTCCTATCGCGCTTTTATACAAGCGGAAATAATTGGTGCTTTCTAAACTTAAATCTACCTTTCTTGTTTCGAGCCTATGTCTAAACCTTTACGCAACACCCTGATTAGTACGCTGGCTTTTATAGCTATGCTCACCGTAAATGCCCTTGCCAATATTTTGCCCATTAATGGCCTGAATACCGGAGAGGTATCCGCTTTATATCCAAGTTTGTTCACTCCCGCGGGCATCACCTTTTCCATCTGGAGTATTATCTATCTGTTGCTTCTCGGCTTTATTGTTCTTCAATGGAAAAATAGTGACGCTTACATTTTTGCCGAAGTGTCAAAATTGTTTTGGCTATCGTGCCTCCTAAACCTTGGCTGGATCCTGTCGTGGCATTATTTACAAGTAAGCATGTCTGTAACGCTTATGTTGCTGCTTCTACTCACCCTTGCGCAGCTTTTCCTCAAGGTTCGTAAAGTTTCCATGACAAAACCTGCGGAGAAAATTTTCATCCGCCTCCCCTTCACCATCTACTTTGCCTGGATTTGCGTTGCCACTATCGCAAACGTATCGACTCTATTGGTTTCAAATCAATGGGATGGAGGTTTTCTTTCTCCCTTTATGTGGACGATTGTGATGATGACCATTGCCTCCTTATTAGCCTTATTCATTATTACCAAATACAGAGCACCCATTTTTGCTTTGGTGATTGTCTGGGCACTATTCGGGATTTTTATTCGCTGGAACAGCACCGACCAACAAGTGCTTGCACATGTTGCGCTTAGTCTGTTACTGATTGTTAGCGCGGGTGCTTTTGCTACTTGGCGAAAAACAAAATTTGTTCTGCTCTGATAGGCGATGAACTGTTTCACGTTTACAAAGTAATCCCATCTCTACCTTAGTTAGCTCGCTGAAAACGCTAGACAGAAGACAGTCATGCGAATTGCAATTCGCATGACTGTCAAAATGAATGGTCAGGAAGAACGATAGGCCATTTCGTATTGCGACTTTACGTGAGGCCCCAAGAAAACCCGAGCATAAATTCGAATGATCGCCAGGCCATCCACAATAAAACTCAGAGATGTAAGAACAGCCAGCATTATTTGATCTTCGTGAATGTGACTAAACATTAAATCTTCTCCTATAAAAGTAGGCGTGATCGGAAATCCAGAAACCCCCAGACTGCAAAGCAAAAACACAAAGGCAATGCGCGGATGTCTGTAGGAATGTCCATGAAACTGATCCAGATCAATGGCGTGTTCCAACCGTTTAATTCTAACCAGTGCCATGTAGCCTAACATACCTGCGGAGGCAATGCCACTCAGGTACAAGTGAACGTGATTGAAATCAAAGGACTCGTTAAAGGAAATAGCCAGCGCCACCCAGAAGTGATTCATCACCACCAGCATCCAACTTAACATTACATCCTTGCGCTCTGCAAAGGATTTCAGTACCATGACAAAGCCAATTAACGAAAATACAATGGGCAAATAGTATTGAACTGTTGGATGGATAAGCTGCTTGTTATAGACACAATACAAGCCAATCAGGTAGATGGGAACAAAAATCAAAAACAGGTTCTTCACTGTAAATAAATTAAGCTTCTTTCCCATTACCTTGATCGGGTTCCACAAAAAGCGATACATGAACGAATCCATGTTCCATTCTTTCAAGCACAAAATATAAAGCGAGTACTCCAATCGCTTGGGCCAGGAGTCTTCAATGGTGTGATGACGGGGAACAAAATTGTAGAACTGTTCACGAATTAGGTAGGTAACCACTGAAGGCGAAACAAGCAACTGATACGTTCTTAAAAAAGCATTACCGGCAAAATGTATCAAGGCCAGGTTCGTAAAGCCTAAGGCAATTTCAATAAAGATCAATCCGATTTGTGCAATAGAGGCGTAGGCAATCTGACTTTTTACAGACGACTGCACCCGGGCAATTCCTGTGGCAATTAAGCTGGAGACGAGTCCGAGTGAACCAATTAGAATTCGCACTGAGAGCTGATGATCCCAAAAAGGAAAAGTTCTCAACAACACGAAGACTCCAATGTGTACAGAAAGTGATCCGTAAAAAATAGCACTTGAAGGCGTTGGTCCTTCCATGGCTCTTGGAAGCCAGGAGGAGAAAGGAAACTGTGCCGATTTAGCTGCTGCGGAAATTAGAATCACAATGGAAATGAAAACACCAATCATGCTGTGCGTTTGCAAATGCTCATGCACCAATTCGTAGTTACTCAATTTCAGAAAGGTAACGTTCTCGTGAAAGAGGTGATGGCTCATCCACATCGCCAAGATTAATCCTACATCACCTACACGGTAGATGGAAAAGACCTTCACCGCATTTTTTACAGGCAGGTAACGATCACGGTAGAAAGCAATTAGCAAAAAGGAAGAGATCCCTAATATCTCCCACCCAATAAACATGGTTTCCAGATTACCCGCGAAGATGATCGTGTTGTAACCAATGTAAAAGAAAAGTATGGTGTTGAAGAATCGTTTGTATCCTTCCTCCCGATGCAGATAGTAACGGCTGTACAAGGTCACCAGAAAGGTAAGAAACGACCCCACGAATAAATACACAGCGGTGATTTTATCGAAGGAGAAGTCTAGAAAAAATTCGTAGTCCGAACTTTTAAATAACACCAGGTCTTTAAAATCAAGTGTTGGAAAACCAGAAATGGCCCATGCAACGATGAAGACCTGCGCACTCAGCATATGAATGCCCACAATGCCAAAGGTACTCCACGATAGCAAGCCTTCTCTTTTTCCAGGAATAGTAAGGCTGATGAAAAAGCCCACCATGGGAATGAGTATAAAATAATGTAAGAGCGAAGCCATAGTTTTAAGAGAGTAGGTACACCGGTAAATTTTCGTGATTTGCTTCGAAAACAGAAGTGATATCACTCACCGTTTCAACTGTTTTAATGATGGGTTCATAAGGAGAGAAGGAGCCCTCACTGAAACGATAAAATGTTTTCGATTCAGGATGCTGTGCCACCAAGTGAATCCACTCATGGTTAAACCACTCGTACGTTTCCGGAGAGCGTTGTAGGGTTTCCAATACCACTTCAGGAAAATGTTCCACAATACCCAGCAAACGTATCGGATCATGCACTTCAATCATCTGGCTGGGTAAGCCCGGTCGTAAATCGCCATCAATACCGTTGGCTACTCCAAACAAGCCCATCACATTGTGTGGCAACTTCGTTCCCGCACCCAACTTTTGATTATCCACACGCGAGAAATAATACTCCAGATTGATACCTCCACACACGGGTGCTACTGCTTTTAAAATACTCAGTAAATACTTTCCTTCTCTATCCAACGTATAGTCATACGAATTCATAAAAGCCCGTCTGTCTAAAAATACGTGCTGTGACATCTCGCGCCTTCCCACAATGCATAAAGCATTGGTAGCGTGGTTGAGTTCCGGACGCGGCTCAAAAAGCGAAACAGAGCGTATGCGTATTTCATCATGAATTTTTGATGCCTTTTGTTTGGTGTGAATGGATACGAAACGTCTGGAACGTTCTTTCGCATTGTCATCCAATGCTTTTGTGAACACGATCTCATTTTTCGTGTGATTACTTGCATTCGTACCAATCAATGATTGTTCATCAAAGAAAACAATCTCATCGCGCGTAGTATCGTGCAAGCCTCCTACAAATTGTGTTGTCTCTGGAATGCCTAATCCTCTTTCACGTAGCTTCGCTCGCACCAATGGATTGTTTGCCATGGCACAAATAACACGAGAGTTTACTGAGCCTGCTCTTCCTGAACAGGCCCCACAATCATACGCAGCATAATGAGGATTGTTCACACTGCTCGATCCGTGACCGACAACATAAACAATCGGAGCAAAATCCTTTACCAGCCCAATACTTTTTAAAAGTCCTTCCACGCGAAGGGTCATTTCATCAACCGTAAATCCAATCTGCAGATCATTTTCTTTGTCCTCCGGGTTTTTATTCTCAATGGTTAATTGAGCATACTTATCCATGTGTTTAAAGGAGGATGCGGTGGCAGGACTCGCTGTAGGCCTGAAAATATTGACAAACAATTTAATGGCCGACCAAAAGCCCAGTGTTTGCGTTATCAACCAGCCTCTGAAAAGAGAATGCGTGTGTTTGGTGAAATGAACATCTTTGGCTCGTTTCTCCTTTGTACCAACCTCTTTAATTAAATACTTGGGAGTAACCGGAGCGGGGCAAAGTTTAGTGTAAAATTTTCCATGCTCCGGTTGAAAGAAAAACTCCACACCAAAAAATCCGGGCGTTCCGAACGTTTCGCAAGCAGGATCGTAATTCTCCAAGTAGCGTCTCAACGAACACTCCCGATCATCAATGCAAAACATTGCTTGAAATGTTTTCTGCGAGGCAACTTTCTTCTCATGCGATTCCGCATGAATCCCAGCCAACACTTGATCGTAGAAACTCCACTCAAAAGCCTCTTGCCAGAGGGAGGCTACTTCGTTGAGTTCAGTTTTTGGAACGTTTGCAAATAATTCTATTGGATCTGTGTCCAACTTTAACCCAAGGGGAGACCAATTTTTACCAAAATGCAAATCGAGTGCGTCAATCTCCAGCAGCAACTCCAGTATAATTAAATCGTGAAGGGAGATTTTTCGCTGATCCAAAAGGGTCTGCGGTTG
>LNEN01000193.1 GCA_001464155.1 Cytophagales bacterium Ga0077538
AGACTAGCTCTTTCTATTTCTCGAATCGATTCAAGCAAGCCTTTATTCCATACCGGAAAATTCCAAATGGAAATTCCCTGATCGAGATAGCTGCAGAGAATTCTGAAAAGAATCGGGTGCACCAGAGAATCGAGGTCTATTTTAAATTGACTCTTCCAATGTGAACGAACGGAACCAATTCGTGTTGTCGGCTTCTTACCATACTCCGCATATAACAATTTGTTTTTCCACTCCTGAAAATGTGCAGCCCCCTTCCGTGTTTTTATAACCTGATCCAACACATCCACCCGAATGCGCTTTTCATTGTACAGGGCACGATACTCATGCAAGGTAAGGGAGGGTTTATATCCAAAAATTTCTGACGCATGCCGTAAGCCATCATAAAAGTTCATATGCTGAAAAGCATGTAACGTATTATGGTGGATAAAGTCCTTCAGCGGTGCCTGTGCTGGCAAATAATGTTTTAGGTCATGCAGCACAGCATGCTCATCAAATTCAGTATTCTTCGTTGCTGCATCCCGAAAAGGAGGATGCTCAGCAACTGTTGAATTATCTATGTTCATTATACTATTTTTAAAATGTCGTTTTTCTTCAGAGCGTTGACTAAAAAAAGATTTGGTACTGCAGTACAATTTGTCCTTTATGACCACTGCTTATCCAATTCACACCTTGTTGCTCATACACAGGCCTGCTTTGGTAATCCAGTGATATTTTTGAAGTGTGTCCTTTTAGCAACCAATTCACACCGATGTTGTACACATTCATTCGATCTGATAATCGGTCATAGTCTGCACTCATCAGTGAAGCGTAAGGCATTAAGGTTCCATTGCCTTCTCCCAATAAATTTTGCTTCATCAAATAACCAACTTGTGTATAGATGACTTGCCCTGTACCAAACATGGGAAAAGCATTTCCCTGGCTTCCGTTAATGTACCCACTTTGTAAGCCGTTGGCCGGATTCATGATGCCGTTATAGCGCAAATAGTCAGGACCAAAATCATAATCGAAAAATCCTGCGTATGCAGATAAAGCCGTTCCTTTACTTGTATTTAAAGGAGCATCATAATAAAGTGCAACCGAGTAGAGGTTCATGGCATGATACACGGTATCTGATACAGGAGTCTCCTTTGTCCAGGTAGCGTTGTTTTGTGCGATAAAACCAGCCTCGAGATTAAATACTTTTTTCTTCCCGAGGTATGTGCCCGTCATATAAGGAGTTACATGCGATTCGGCATCAAAGAAATTATACGCAAAGAAGCCTTGGTATTGCTTTTGATGCCCCACCTGCGCAAAATTAGCTGTGGTGGTAAGAGCCGGTGCCGGCAAACCGTTGGAGGTTACCGGGAAGGGATCACTCAACACAATTCGATAATCTAGTTTACCCAACTGTCCACGCGCGTATACACTTAGCTTACGTGAAAACTGATCGGTCTGATCAACGGTTGCTTGAGCAAAAACCGGTACGTCCATCGTCATGATCGTTCCTACACTCGGTTGGCTAAAACGCGAAAGACCATTTGCAATGGTCAGTCCTCCTCCCAGAAATAAACGATCATTCTCTTTCCATACTTTGTATTCTCCTAAAGCATCGTGAAAGAAAGCCTGGAATTTACGATTGCCTGTATTGGCAGCATTTTGACCAGATAAATAATTAAAATTGTTCTGACCAAACTGTGTATAGAAAAATACGTGATCGGTGAGTTGACCAAAAAATTGAACACGTGTTCTCCGCAATCCAATGTCGACAGTTTGATCGGTAGGCTCACCCAGCACCAATGTGCCGGGGTTACTTTGATTATAACGTACCCAAATTTGATTCAAGAAAGTTCCCTTTATGTAGTGGCTGCCTTCTTCGTTCAACTTCAATTTCATCTCTTGAAGTTCTGGGGGTTGAGCAAATAGGTTGATGTGCATGAATACGAATGCACAAATGACGAATAGTCTATAGTTCATACTTTAAAATCATTTAGCTGTACAAACTTTATCTAAACAAGTTGTGCCTTGGGTTGATACAGCACTGCCAGAAAATCTTCTGCAAACTGTACTACGTAGTCAATCTCAGAAGGCTCCAACACATCGCGCTTCTTATAAAAGAGTAATTTGTTGCGATGACATTCAACGTGCATCTCTTCGCGATTTTCTAAAAAGCGAATAATGGGTTCACTGAAAAATTGACGAACCTGGTCCTCTGCCTCGCTGCGCAAATAGTACTTCTTCGAAAATGCTGGATATTCCGTAAAGTCGAGATCATGGCCTCCGCTTAGTTCTGAAAGTTTTGACCACAGCCCTTCTGGCTCTAAAGCAAACTCGGGAATAGCAATATCAATTTCCGATACGTGAATAACCGTTACAACCGTCTCCTGCTTTTCCTGCATAGCACCTTGCGTGAGTGTAATGTCTGACACATCAATTCTGTCATGATCAGAATATTTGGTGAGTATACTCTCTTCATAAAGAATCCGACTTCCTTTTTGAATAGGAAAATCTTTATACTTCATAGCACTCTTAATCCGTTGCGGATTAAACATGTACTCTTCTCGCTCTGCAAACGCGCGCAACTCCAACTGACGCGGAGATAACTTATATTCAATTCTGTTCAGTTTATCAGCAGAAAACTTGCGCGCGGCCATAGGATGGTTGGAAGAAGGTTTGAAACGATCAAAGCCAATAGCCGTTACCGAACCCCCTTCATGCAAATGGTGCTCTTCTACATGATGGATATATTCCATAAACGTGTGATCTAATAAATGGGCTTCTGTAAAATCAACCACCACTTTACTGCTTGGCTTTAGTTTGCTGAACATCTTTTTGAACCCCAACAGGTTCGAGAAAACGGCAGACCCTTTAATCTTCACGAACGTATCATCGCCTTTGGTACTCAGCTCGTAGTTCGCTTTAAAAAGATTCTTAAAGGAAACACCATTCAGTACATGGAAGATTGCTTTGAACACAATACCTGCTGCTACCCCCAGTAGTAGATCCGTAGATACCGTTACAATAATGGTGATGACAAAAATTACTAATTGCTCCGACCCCACTTTATAGGTACTGAAAAATTCGTTTGGTGAGGCCAAGCGATAGGCTACCGCAATGAGCAAGGCTGCCAAGGCTGTATTCGGAATCATTTCGATAAGCGGAATAAACAAGAGCATGGCAATAAGTAAAAAGGCTCCATGAAAGAAGTTGCTCCAACGGGTACGGCCGCCAAAGTTTACATTGGCCGAGCTACGGGCTACTTCAGAGATCATGGGAAGTCCACCCAGCAAACCAGCTACAGAGTTACCAAGGCCAACAGCTTTCAAATCCTTGTTAGGATTTGATTCACGTTTCCAGGGATCAAGTCCATCGATTGCTTTTACTGTGAGCAAGGACTCCACACTGTTGATGAAAACAAACATGATCACATACTTCCAAAACACCCAACGATCAATTGCTGCAAAGCTCACATTGAAACCAATGTTGCTCCAGAAGTCACCAATGCTCACCATGTCAAAGGCAGGCTCCGTGTGTTTAAAATCCATGATAAGCGCCATGGGAATTGTCACCAATAGCACCACCATTGGTGCGGGCACCTTCTTCACAAGCTTGGATTTAATCAAAGGCAATCCGAAAATGATCAGCAAGCTGATAACCCCCACAAAAGTCACGCGCGGATCTTCGTGCATAATGGATTCGGGAATCATGGCGTAGAGTTCCAGTGGTTCCTTACCCTTTAGCAAGGCAGGATCAATACCCAGGAGAATGTGTATTTGCTT
>LNEN01000194.1 GCA_001464155.1 Cytophagales bacterium Ga0077538
TTTTTTAAGAAAAGAACTTATGCCTCCCAGTGAAAGTGTTACATTTTCCGGAGTAAACCAGCCATTCTCAGACTTGGCCAGGGAATACCAACGCTCTAGTTTTTCCGCAGGAAGGGTCTGAATTACTTGCCCAAGTTGATGAAAGGCTTCAATGCGCTTTTCTATATCCATGAAAATAAACTTTTAGGGGGATGAACCTGTTTTTGATAACTGAGTGTGCTGACCTATTTTTGCAGCACTTTTAAGGTTTCAAAAATACGGATTACATGGCGATTATAATTACCGATGAGTGTATCAACTGTGGAGCATGCGAGCCAGAATGCCCGAACACCGCTATTTATGAGGGTGGACGTGAATGGAACTGGGCTGGTGGAACCAAGTTGGCTTCGGTTGAATTGGAAGATGGTACCATACAAGACGCAAAAACTTCTCAAGCCCCGGTTTCTCCGGATTTTTATTACATAGTTCCTGGTAAGTGTACAGAGTGTACGGGTTTTCACGAAGAGCCTCAATGCGCTGCTGTTTGCCCTGTAGACTGTTGTGTGCCCGATCCGGATTATGTAGAGACAAAAGAGGAATTAGCCGCTAAAAAGGCTTGGCTCCATCAAGAAGGTTAATAGTTATCTGTTATCCATTAAAGGCTCGATCAACAATTAACAGATAACTGTTAACGAATCAACTTACTTCATCTTCGATCGCTTAATGAGATAGGACTGCAATACCTGATGAAAACCATCGGCTACATCAGCCTCAATAAAGTCTATTCTAAATTGTTGGCACTGAACTTTCAATCCTGTGTAAAAAGCTTTTGCAGAGCGAAGATAGGCTTCCTTCACTTCTTCGGGGTTTACCTTCAGCCGTTTTCCACTCTCGACATCAATAAATTCTGTAGGTCGACTGTCAAAATCAAAGGCGTATTCCGTAGCCCGGTCGGTAACGTGAAAAACAATTACTTCGTGTCGTTTGTGCACCAAATGCTGAAGTGCTTTAAATAATTCGTTTGGGTTTTCGGAGGCATCAAAAAAATCACTAAAAATGATCACGAGTGAACGCTTGTGTATTTTCTCTGCAATTTCGTGGAGTACTTCACTGATGTTGGTTTGTGTTTGGAGAGCAGGTTTAGTTTCCGTGGATAAGACTGATTGCAGTTCTATAAACACCTTATCCAAGTGGGAGGGAGTAGATTTTACCTGTGTTAAGGTTTCTATGGAGTTAGAAAAGGTACATAAACCCACAGCATCTCGCTGATTTTGCATCAGGTAAGCTAATGAAGCGGCTGCATAAATGCTGAACGTAATCTTAGTATTTGTGGGCTTTGGATAATACATGGAAGGAGAGATATCCAAGGCCAAAAGACAACGAAGGTTGGTTTCCTCCGCATAGCGCTTGGTAAAAAGTTTATCGGTTCGCCCGAATACTTTCCAATCGATGTGGCGTGTACTTTCCCCCTCATTGTAAAGCCGATGCTCAGAGAACTCCACAGAAAAGCCATGATAAGGCGATTTGTGAAGACCGGTAATAAACCCCTCTACAAGTTGTCTGGCCAGCAGGTCGAGGGAAGTAGATTGCTTAAGATCGCTTAATTTGAACATCTAAATAGCTTCTGGAACCAAACCCTTAAAAACGAGAATTTTTAATATAGTTTGCTATCAATAGGCAAAATATTATATTTCGCCCGTACTAACCTAAAACCAAACCCTAACTAGCAGGATTGTGGAAGAAAATAAGGAAAACGGTCGAGATGAAATATACTCGGCAAAAGTGAAGGCGGGAAAGCGCACGTATTTTTTTGATGTGAAATCAACCCGGTCTAATGACTATTACCTCACCATTACGGAAAGCAAAAAGCGCTTCAAAGAAGACGGTTTTACTTACGAGAAGCACAAAATCTTCCTGTATAAAGAAGATTTTAATAAGTTCCTCACGGCCCTCAATGGTTCGGTTGCACACATCAAAGACTTGATGCCAGGCGTAGACTTCGATCAATTTGATCGTGAGCGCGAGGCCAATCATGAAGAAGTTTCTATTGATGTTGCTTCGAATGGCCGCGAATCTGGAGATACAGAATTGAAGTGGGAGTAATCCCTTTGAATAAAAAAGTACAAGCCTCCTGTATCAGGAGGCTTTTTTTGTACCCATTCTTGCCAGGAATATTCAGATAGAGTATCGCCCGGTAGGGGGCATAGCTGTATATTTGCACCTCAATTTTTAAACAGCTTTTATATGGCTCTTCAGTGTGGTATAGTTGGTTTGCCGAATGTGGGAAAATCTACCCTTTTCAATGCGATTTCTAATAATAAGGCAGAAGCAGCCAATTTTCCATTCTGTACGATTGAGCCAAATGTGGGAATAATTACTGTTCCTGATCCACGATTGAAGGTATTGGAACAGCTGGTAAACCCTCAGCGTGTTTTGCCCGCAACCATTGAGTTTGTGGATATAGCAGGCTTGGTTAAAGGAGCCAGCAAGGGAGAAGGCTTAGGCAATCAGTTTTTGGCAAACATTCGCGAAGTAGATGCTATCGTTCACGTAGTTCGTTGTTTCGATAATGACAATATTGTGCACGTGGATGGGAGAGTAGATCCTGTGGCTGATAAAGAAATTATTGACACTGAACTTCAGTTGAAAGACCTAGAATCAGTTGACAAGAAGATCAATAGAGTAGAGAAAATTGCCAAGTCTGGCGATGTAAAAGCAAGAAAGGAACTCTCTGTTTTGCAAGCCGTCAAGGATGCTTTACTAGAAGGAAAAAATGCTCGCGCTGTGGTGCTGGAAGGAGAAGATGCCAAGGCAATAGCGGATCTTCAATTACTAACTGCCAAACCTGTATTGTATGTGGCTAACGTAGATGAGGGGTCATTGCATACAGGTAACAAGCATGTTGAAGCACTAAAAGCGTTGGTAAAGCAAGAAGGAGCAGAGGTAGTTCTGATAAGTGCGGCCATTGAAGCCCAAATCGCTGAATTGGAGAGCGAAGAGGATCGACTGGAGTTTTTAAAAGAATATGGCCTTACTGAATCTGGGCTAAACAAGCTGCTGAGGGCTTCCTACAGCCTACTGAACCTAATTACCTACTTTACTGCTGGCGTTCAGGAAGTTAGAGCCTGGACGATTAAAAAAGGCTGGAGAGCACCTCAGGCGGCTGGCGTTATCCACACCGATTTTGAGAAGGGCTTTATTAGGGCTGAAGTAATAAAACTAGCTGATTATCAGCAATATAAAACTGAGGTGGCCTGTAAAGAAGCAGGTAAAATGGCGGTTGAAGGTAAGGAATACGTGGTTGCGGATGGCGATATCATGCATTTCCGCTTTAATGTATAATTAAGCAAAGCCAATCTTTTTAATTCAATTCTTCTTTTTGTAGTTTTATAAACCGCTCTACCTCAAGGAGTAGCGGGGGTTCTCTTTAGGTATTTTTTTAACCCCAAATTTTTTTGGCTTGAGAGTAAGAATTGTTTTTTCGCTGAAGAACAGGGGGGCTTATGTCCCTTTCCATCATCAATACCTGATTGCGCAGTTTATTAAAGGTGTGTTGGTTTTTGGTTCTAATCCTGATTACAGGAGTTTTTCCCTATTTAATTTTTCGGGCTTAAAAGGCCAGACTAAAATAAGCAGAAAGGGTCTTCATTTCTTTTCTTCTAAAGTTACATTAGTGTTTGCCTGTACCGATCAGGCTTTTCTCGATTATTTCTTAGAACAACTTTTCAAGATGAAAGACATGATGGTGGGCAACCTTCAGCTTTCGCCAGAAAGTTATGAAGTAGAAGAGCCGGTGATTATCGGGCCGGAAGCCAAGTTCCTGTGCATCTCGCCAATTGTCTTATTACCTGCTTTATTTAATGATGAAAGCAGCAAGCGCTTTATAGCACCTGGTACCGATGAGTTCTCAGACTTGTTATACGACTCTACGATTGGCAGAATGGAGGCATCCGGAAAGTACACTGTAGAGCAGTTGGCTTCGTTCTACAAGTTTCAGTTAGTAGCTGACCATGATTACATCCAGCGCTTGCAGGACTCACATAAGAAATTCGCGCGCATTTATCCGCTTTATGATAATGATGTGCGCTTTGAGGTACGCGGCTATACGTTTCCATTTAAACTCTATGCTGCTATTGAAGTGCAACAGTTTATCTATGAAAATGGATTAGGCCTCTATACATCAAAAGGATTCGGTATGCTGGATCTCGCCAATAACGATGCCATTCCACGGCAAGAAGAAAAGCAGGTGAACTATGCCTAGTGGGGATTTTTAGTGAATTGTAAATACCCTACTAGTAAGTCTGCTCTTGGTTGAAGTGACTTATAATACACCAGCACTTCATAACTATTTTCTGTCTCAAAATGATTTCCCTCAATGCGGAAAGGATCGTTTTTATCCTGCACAATGTAGAGGTAGTTATACCATCCTTGTTTTAATAATAATTCCTTTCGATATTCTTTGCGTGCTGAGTCGTATTGCATTTCGCTCTCTTTAGAAAAAGCATTATTAATTAATTTCCCTTGTAAGTGCACAGGTTGTGCTAAGGGCTTATCAAGTGCAAGCGTGAAAACAGTCTTTACATAGTTTTCTGAGTATTGTAGACTGTTGTCATAGTTTTGTATTACGTAGGTTCCGTCAAAATCGAGATGAAGAGCATAGCGATCATATTCAAAGGATTTGTCTACATCTACATAGGCGGTAAAGGGTTTGGCAGTTCTGTCAACTTTAGTGATGTGTTGGCCTGTAGTAGTTAAAATTGTTCGCAGATCGATGTAGCGGTATTCATTTCCACCATCGTGCATGTATTGTTCATCGGTTACGCGATACTCAATTTGTTTTTCGGCATCTCTATAAAAAGCTGGTGGTATGTTTACAAGCATATTGTCCCACCGTTGGTTCTGGCGAATGTTCACTTCAAATTGAGTGGCAGGGTTATTCACATCAAGTTTAGAGTATTGCATGAATAAGCTGATCGCTTGCTTATTGCTTAATCGACTGGCACCCGATACATCCGCAATGGATCCAACCTGCACCTGCTTTTCATAGACCATAAAACGTTTTGAAAAGACCGGGGTGGTGTCGTCCAGATAAGCGGTGACCACATAGTTGCCACTGAGTTTTACGCGCGGAACGGCAAACCAATAATGAACATAAGGAATGTGGGTATCTGAAGAATAGGCATACTGATTAACCGGAAAGCTATTGTATTCAGTTAAAAAATCCAGGTTGGCTAAACTGGACTTTGACCAGTCTGAATTGCAATGCGTAATTCGTATGGTATAAGATTGATAGGAACTGGTAAGATCATCAAACTCAAGCCTCAGGCGTTGCTCATTGATAGCGACTACCGCTGGCAATAAGACGTTGGTTACATCGTTTTTGAACGGATAAAGCTGTACGGTTTTAATGGAAGAAGTAAAAACGGCATCCGCCAATAAATCAACCTGGTTACCTGAAGAGCCCGGTGTGGTTAAAGCACTACACCCTGAGAGCAAAAGAGCGATGAATAGAATCCTCATAAATTGTTCTAAATTAGAAATGTATTACAACTTTTTAGCTAAAAAAGGTGTCTAACCAGCGCAAGTATACGGAACAAGAGCTTATAGAAGGCTGCAGCAAGGGGAATAGATCTTGCCAGTATTTTCTATATGAGCAGTTTAACAAGCGCATGATGGCTGTTTGTCTCCGCTATGCAAAATCTACGCAGCAGGCTGAAGATATTTTGCAAGAAGGATTTGTAAAGGTGTTTGAACACATCAAGGATTTTAGAAAGGAGTCGCAGCTGGAGACGTGGATAACCCGGATCATGGTAAACACAGCGCTGAACATGCACCGAAAGAAGCTATATCTATTCCCCATGGTGGATGTGGACGATACGGTACTTCTGAATCCAGATGAAAATTTGGATGCGCTCGCCTTCGAACAATTAATAGAAATGATACAATCGTTGCCCCACGGTTGTCAGTTGATTTTTAACATGTATGCGGTAGAGGGCTATACGCATCAGGAAATTGCCGGTCTGTTAGGTATTAGTGAAGGGACATCAAAATCTCAGTATGCCAGGGCCAAGGAATTGTTGCGCAAACAATTGCAACAAGAAGCGAATCGATTAAAGTATGGAGACACGCAGTGAGAATGAAGGTTGGAAAAAGGCACTAAGGGGTGCAGAAGCAAGCCCCTCTCCATCGGTTTGGGAAGGTATAGAGCTGCAGTTGAATAAGGAAGAAGTAGCTAAGCTTCGTAAATCAGTCTATTTTTATAAAATACTGGCAGCAGCTTGCGTGTCCCTGGCGCTAGTGGCCTTTGGTTCGCTGTATTTTAGTACTTCAACAAATAATTCAGAACAAACACCTGCTCTTATTGCTAATAACATCGAATCAACTACTACAGTTGTAGAAGCAGGGATTAATAACACCCAACAGGCACAACCATCAACAGACAAAGCTCCACCAATTGTAAAGCAACAAGCATTATATCCTTCCCCACTGGTTAGCGGAATGGATCATGAAGGAGAAGGGGAGACTAAGGAGCATTTGCTCTTATCGATGGAGACCGCCCTGTCTACTCTTACCAAGTCCAATAGTTTTGCGGATACTAAAGTTGCCTACACGTTTAATAACTCTACTGCATACTCCGTAGCTAAATCACCGCTACTTAAAAAGGAGGAGGTACGGGAAATGAACCCATTGCTGTCCCTTGCAGAAAACAATAAATCAACCGAGGAGGCTGATGATAGAGGAGAGGAGAAGTTCTGGACTTCGGTTGGTGTCGCAGCAGGTACCTTTAATAACACAACGCCTACTAGTGTGGGGGGCCCAGCTAATGCTTTAAGTTCGTTATCAGCAGGACAAACAGCTGCCTCCGAAACAAATTCATCCGGTTATTCCTATGCAGTAAACCTTGCCGTAGGGGCAAAAGTATCCAAACGATGGTTGGTACACGGGGGTATGAGTTACATTTCTCAGTTATCTGATTATACAGCTAATTCCGTAGTAACAAGTCCGAGCGGGGGAACCCCAATGGTTGCCGCTGCGTCCATCAATCAATTTGAAAAAAAGACTGATCAGGTAGAGATGAGTATATTAACTACCTCGCCTTATACGGTAAATAATGAAATTCAACTCATCAGTTTTCCGGTGCAGGCTGGGTATATGCTTTTTGACAGGAAGGTGGCCTTGCAGCTGAATTCTGGAATTTCTACCGATCTATTTTTACAAAATACCATTACGCCCGAAGCTGAAAATTTGGAAAAAACAACTCAGGGAAGAGGAGATGATTCTCCCTATCGTCCGATAAATTTTAGTGGTTTGATAGGAACGGAGGTCAGTTTTCGCTTCAGCGACCACTATCGCATCTCTTTATCACCCGGTTTGCGGTATCCGTTTAACTCTATTTATAAATCTGATCTGGGGATCAAGTCCAGCCCTCTTACCTTCGATGTAGCGCTGCGCTTCAAGTATATCCTGAAATAATTCTCTGCGTTCCAACCTTTTCTAATCCAGTGGTGTCTAACAGGCAATACGCGTTAGCTATGGAAACACTGGAAAACCGATCTGTGCTGTTGGGCTTAAGTGTGTTGTTAGAAGGGTGTTCTCTTTAACCTAAACCTATACTGATTATTTTTTGAGGTTTGTATTTGGGTAATGGGCTGCCGGCAACCGAACGTAGGCTCTGGATTCGGACTGGCAGCTCTTGCTTTTACAGCGTATCAATTGTTTCAGCTAACTCATCCCAACGTTTATTAACAGCTTCCAGTTTTTGATTCAGAATGGTTAGTTCTTGCTGCGATTTCTGCATAGCAGTAAAGTCACTATACACTTCTGGTTTGGTCATTTCCAGTTCAACTAACTCTTTTTGATTTTGGAGTGTTTCCATCTCTGCCTCTACTTTCTTCATCTCTTTCTCCAACACTTTTAATTTATTCTCGCTTTCGTTACTTCGCACGGGTTCTGCTTTCTTTTCAGGCTTAGTTTTGGAAGCAGTTTTTGGAGCAGGGGCAGCTGCCAATGCTTGTTGCTTTCTCCAGTACTCATACTCATCGTAGGTTCCCGGATATTCCTTTATCTGCTGATCTTCGATGTACCAAATCTTGTTGGCAATTTGACTGATGAAATGTCGGTTGTGAGAGACAACCACAAAGGTTCCTGCATATTGCTGCAAAGCCTGAATGAGAATATTTTCCGAAATAAAATCCAAGTGGTTGGTGGGTTCATCTAGCAGGAGAAAGTTAGCCTCCGAAATAAGCGTTTTTGCTAGCGCAACTCTTGACTTTTCTCCGCCTGATAAGACTTTTATTTTTTTGTATTGATCATCATCTGTGAATAAAAAGCAGCCAAGTACATTTCTGAGCTCTTGTTCCGTTTTACCTGAACCGGCCTGCTTCATTTCTTCAATAATCTCATTGTCTACTTTTAATGACTCGAGTTGGTGCTGCGCATAAAATCCCTGAATTACATTGTACCCCAAGGTTCGTTCACCCTCAATACTTTCTGTGCCGGATATAATACGAAGTAGTGTTGACTTTCCTTTTCCGTTTGCTCCGATCAAGGCTATTTTGTCACCACGTTCAATGGTAGCATTGGTGTTTTTTAGAATGTCTAAGGTGCCATAGGATTTAGATACCTCTTTTAAAGTAACAATGTACCGGCCGGGTTGCTGCTTAAAGCGAAATCGAAAATTTACAGCGGCCGTATCGTCCACTACCTCTTCAATCATATCCATTCGATCCAAGGCTTTTACACGTGACTGCACTTGTTTGGCTTTAGTAGCTTTGGCTTTGAAGCGTTCAATGAATCGTTCGGTCTGTCTTATTTTAGCTTGCTGATTTTCAAAGGCGTTGTTTTGAATCTCCTTACGAAGTTCTTTTTCTTCCTGGTAAAAAGAGTAGTTGCCTTCATAGGCGATCAGTTGGCCCTGTGTCACCTCTACAGTTTTGGTGGTGACATTATCGAGGAAGTAGCGATCGTGGGACACCACAATAACAGCCCCTTCATAATTGCGAAGGTAATTCTCTACCCACTCAATGGATGGTAAGTCCAAGTGGTTGGTAGGTTCATCGAGCATAAGTAAGGATGGTTTTTCCAGAAGTAATTTTGCGAGCATCACGCGCATGCGCCAACCACCGGAAAACTCCCGCAAGGGTCTGTGCAGGTCTTGGGTGTTGAAGCCAATACCTTCCAGAATCTCTTCGGCCTTGGCTTGCATGCTGTAGCCATCCAATTGCTCGAAACGTTCTTGCAGCTTCGTCAGTTTCTCAACCAGTTCATCCGAGTATTCTGTTTCCAGTTTATGCAGAATATTTTCAATCTGGCGTTGTGTGTCTACGGCATCTTTAAAGGCCTCCATTGCTACTGTTACGATAGCATCATCCGACTGATAGGAGAGAAGATCCTGATTCAGAAAGCCGATCGTGCAGTCATTACTTTTGCTGACAGAACCTGCATCGATGGTATATTCTCCATTAATAATCTTTAATAAAGTGGATTTCCCTCGACCATTGAGTCCAATAAGGCCGATTTTATCTTTCGGCTTAATAAACATATTGGCATCTTCGTATAAAGCGCGCCCGCCAATAAAGTAGGAAAGGTTGGTAATGGAGATCATGCCTCAAAAATACAGAACTCGCAGCCATCCTGGTACTTGTTAGCCGTTTTCTGTCGGATTTATCGAAGCTTAACCACTTAAAGAATTTTGCAAGCATTTACTTTCGGAATCACTTACTTTCAATAAAAAAATTAAGTATGGAAAGGATATTATTGATACTGCTTGCGGTTGCTGTAATGGGCTGCAGTAGCAAAGCTAAAGAAGAAGCACTCCCAGTGCCCGAAGGTGGTGAACAGGCCTTAACAGACTACGCCAAAACACTGCCCCTTGATAAGATTAAAATGCCGGCTGGGTTTGTGATTGAAGTATATGCGGAAGTAAACAATGCTCGTTCGTTAGCCATGAGCCCAGAGGGCACTTTATATGTAGGCAACCGAAATGGGGATAAAGTATACGCTGTGAAGGATATAGATGGAGATAACAAGGCAGATAAGCGCTGGGTAATTGCTTCAGGCTTAAATATGCCGAATGGTGTTGCCGTAAAGGATGGCGATTTGTATGTGGCGGAAGTAAGTCGCATAACCAAGTATCCATCGATTGAGTCAAATTTGGGAAAGGCCTTAACTCCGGTGGTAGTAAAGGATGATTATCCTACGGAGACACACCATGGCTGGAAGTACATTGCCTTCGGGCCAGATGGTAGGTTGTATGTGCCTGTGGGTGCACCTTGTAATATTTGCAAGTCTGAAGATGAGGTGTATGCTTCTATAACCTCCATTAACGCAGATGGTAGCGACCGAAAGATTGAAGCCAGCGGAGTCCGAAATACGGTGGGCTTTACCTGGCATCCGGTTACGAAAGAGCTTTGGTTTACAGATAATGGCCGCGATATGTTAGGTGATGATATTCCACCCTGCGAATTGAACAGGGCATCAGAGGCTGGTTTACACTTTGGTTATCCGTATTGCCATGCCGGTACTATTAGCGATCCGGAATTTGGAAGTTTGGAGCCTTGTTCGAAATTCACAAAACCCGCGCAAACGCTTGGTGCACACGTGGCGCCTCTTGGAATTAAATTCTATACGGGCGACAATTTTCCTGTAGAATATAAAGACCAAGCTTTTATTGCCGAACACGGAAGCTGGAATCGTTCACAAAAAAGTGGTTATCGTATAAGCCTCGTAAGAGTTAGTGATAATGTTACTTCTACAGGCTACGAAACCTTTGCCAGTGGATGGTTGGATGAGGCAGAACAGAAATCGTGGGGAAGACCTGTGGATGTGTTGATCTTAAAGGATGGATCGATGCTGGTGTCAGACGATCAGGCAGGTGTTGTGTACCGAATTTATTATAAAGGATAAAATCTTTAAACTTCAAGAGTCAACATCTCAAAGTTGAAATGTTGACTCTTGATTTATCAGAAGTCTCCAGCGATGTCTTCAACTTCTTTCTTTTTATCTTCTTTCATTTTTTGAATGAGAGGGAAGGAAGTATAGGTGAGCTCTATTTTATCTTTATCAGAAGCTTTAAACGTGAGGATCAAGTTTTGGCCACGCCAAAAGTATTGTTCAGTAACAACCTTTATAATGGAGATCAAGCCCTTATATGCAGTGAGTTCCAGGTCTTCGACCACTACTTCGCCAATTTTTTGGTAGTTGGGATTGTCAACTTTGTAGACTTTTGAAACTTGCTCTTCCTTATTGGTAACTTCTCCCTTTAAGGAAATTCCTTTAATAGAATCGACAGGCGTGCCGAGTTTAATGTCTTTAAAGCCATTCCGTTTGTCAAGTTCAGCGTTATGCTGAGCCAGCAGGGGAGTGATCATGCACCCGAACAGCATAAAAAGTATGGAGAGATGTTTCATTCTCTTTAGTAATATTGTCAGAAATATACAAAAATCATGCAGCGCCCCGCCTTTGATGACATCTTTATGGAGTTGGCCGTAAACCTGGCCAAGCGATCGCATTGTGTAAAACGCCATGTCGGTGCTGTGCTTACCAAAGATACACGTATTATTTCCATTGGCTATAATGGTCCGCCTGCAGGTACCCACAACTGTGATGTTGAATTCCCGGAAACGGGATGTCCGCGTGATTCCAAGGGGGGATGCTCCTTGGCATTGCATGCCGAGCAGAACGCTATCTTGTATGCAGTGAAGAACCAAACATCGGTTGATGGCGCCACCTTGTATGTAACTCTTTCTCCCTGCCTTGCCTGCTCCCGCATTATCTATACGATGGGCATCAAGAAGGTTCTCTATTTTAAGTCCTATGCAGAATACAAGGGACTTGCCAGTGATGAGGGTGTTGATTTTCTGAGACGCTTTGGGGTAGAGGCTGTTCAATATACAGGAACGTTGACCAACGTGACGCACATGATCTAGCTAGTTCTCTTCAGCAAAAACCAATCGAAACCCTTACTTCAATGCTTTTTGTAAATCAGTCAGGAGCTTGGCTGAAACGGCTTTCGCGTTTTTTGCTTTTGCCTCCTTTAAGACTGATAATGCTTTGGTGAGGGTTTCTAACAAACCAGAAGGATTTTGATCGTGACGGTAACTACCCAAACACCATTGGATTTCACTGCGCAGGCCCGCTTCAATGTTCAGATGTTCAAGAGCAGCCAGGGCCTGTTCGCTTGCTGTGTCAATTTTTATAGAAGATGAAGCGGCTTTCTTCTTAGCCGGAGCTTTCTTCGGTGTAACACTTGTGTTTTTCTTAGCAGGAGTTGATGCTTTGGCCATACGGTGGATTGTTTAGGATAGAAATTTACAATCACTGGATGGATATGGGAAGCAGATGTGTGATTAAATCTCCGCAAACGATTTTTAAAATCACATTAGAAGCATCGGAGAAGTAGGGTAGGAGTTTATAAAAAACGAAAGGGAAGAAATCCTAGATTACTTCCCTTCGCAAAGTCTTAGGTTTTACCTAATTACTTCTTCTTCTTGGCAGCTTTCTTAGCAGTCTTCTTAGCTGCTTTCTTAGCTGTCTTCTTAGCGGTTTTTGCCATAGCGCTTAAGTGTTTAGTTTAAAAACTGTTGAAAAGTTATAACAATTATTTAATCTGCAAAAATTTTTCGTAAAAAATTTTCAGTTACGATATTTTTTACACGATTACTTTTTGCGTGACTATGATCGTTGAAGTATCAAATGATGTTCACTTCCATCTGTAATGCAATCCCAAATTTTTCCTGAACACTCTGCTGAACAGCCGTTGCAAGTTCAAAAATTTTCTGTCCATCACCCCCTCCATAGTTCACCAACACAAGCGCTTGATGTGCATGAACACCGATGTTGCCGATTGTTTTTCCTTTCCAACCACACTGTTCAATCAACCAACCTGCAGGAACTTTTACATGTGTATTGTCTACTGGGTACATAGGCATTGCTGCATGTACTTCTTTCAATTTCTGATACAGATGAAGTGGAATTGTTGGGTTCTTAAAGAAGCTCCCGGCATTACCAATTTGAACAGGATCTGGTAATTTGCTTTTGCGAATAGCAATGACAGCATCACTTACAGCCTTTAAGGATAACTCACTGATATTCATTTTTGTAAGAATATCTTTTATAGCACCATACTCAGTGTTATACACGTGATTTTTTTTACTGAGTTTGAAGGTAACATGTGTGATGAAGTAACGATTGCGTCCTTCTTGTTTGAAGATACTTTCACGATACCCGAAGTGACAATCGTCCTTCTTTATTTCTAAAAAGGTGGCTGATGTAAAGTCAAAAACACTCACTGACTCGATCACATCTTTCACCTCCACACCATACGCACCGATGTTTTGCATGGGAGCTGCGCCAACCGATCCAGGGATCAGGGAAAGATTTTCCACGCCACCAAAATCGTGTTGAACGCAATACATTACGAAGTCATGCCACGCTTCTCCGGCACCAACTTTCAACCACACACGACCTTCTTCTTCCCTTACTTTTTCAATTCCTTTGATCTCATTTTTAATGACAATTCCCTCAAAAATATTTTTTGTAAAAAGGACATTGCTACCCCCTCCTAAGACAAGTTTTGGATAAGAGCGAGTGATTTTATGTTCAAGTAACGCTTTAAGTTGATTCGGATTTTGGATGATCGTGAAGTAACGTGCGGTAGATTGGATGCCGAAAGTATTGAGTGAAGTAAGGTCAACGTTCTCTTGTAAAGTAATCATGCGGGCAAATTAGAAATCAAAAGTGCAAAAAATTGAGTGAAAACACTTTGGAAGGATACTTACCATGTTAAAGTTGTCCTGCTACATCGTCTTTAGAAAGTTTGAATAGACAAATACGAGGAAAGCGACCGGCCACATAGGTAACCCCGCATACAACCAAACCTCCATCCAAGGTTTGAATGAGGTTTCCAATTTCAAAAGGATTGGAAAACCCCAGGTAACGACTGCTTACAAAGCTTCCATCGCTGTGATTATAAAACAATAGGGCAATTTGCTTGGATTGAGTGTTAGCAGCATAAACGATAGCGCTTCTTTCTTCGGTGGTAAGTGTAATCAACCGCACTGGAGTATTGGCTGCAAGTTCTGGTAAAGTAAATCCACCAAGGTCTGTTCCTATTGTTAA
>LNEN01000195.1 GCA_001464155.1 Cytophagales bacterium Ga0077538
TCTTGTTGAAGAATAGGGTCTCGAAGGGCTTGTAAAAAATGGTTGGCAATGGAATGGGGGCTGCCGATGTTAAAAATCATGAGAGAATTTTTTTCTATCCAAAATTTAAGATAAAGTTGCTGAATGACAGCTGCTAAAACAAAAAATATAAAATCTGATGCGAAGAGCTATGAATTGCTCAAACAGCTTTGTGCCATTCATGCCCCTTCGGGTGAGGAGGCACCCATGACTCGTTTCCTCCTCGACTATATTAAACGAGAAAAAAAGCATTGGAAAGTAAAACCCCAAGTGTTTCACGGTGAGGATTTTCAGGACTGTATCGTGGTAAAGTTTGGGAAACCCCGCACGGCTATTTTTGCGCACATGGATAGCATTGGCTTCACCGTTCGTTATTTCAATCAACTGCTTCCAATCGGGAGCCCCGATGCAGAGGCAGGAACACGTCTAGTAGGTGAAGACCGTCAGGGGGAAATTGACTGCGAATTGCTCTTCGATCACGAGCAACATGCTTTGTACAAATTCGGAAGGGCCATTGATCGGGGAACATCACTTACGTATAAACCAATCTTCAAGGAAACAACCACTCATATTCAAACACCTTACTTAGACAATCGGCTGGGGATTTTTAACGCGTTAAAAGTAGCGGAAACATTAAAAGATGGCGTAATTGTTTTTAGTTGTTGGGAAGAACATGGCGGAGGCTCCGTTCCATACTTAGCAAAATTTATCTATGAAAAATGGAAGGTGAAGCAGGCTCTAGTGTCTGACATCACGTGGGCGACTGATGGCGTATATCTTGGAAAAGGAGTCGCTATTTCTATGCGCGATCGAAATATTCCACGCAAAAGTTATGTGGAAAAAATAATCAGCCTCGCTGAAAAAAATAAAGTGCCCTATCAACTAGAGGTAGAAGGTGTTGGTTCTAGTGATGGAAGAGAACTACAAGTTTCTCCCTATCCATTTGATTGGTGTTTTGTGGGAGCTCCAGAAGAACATCCCCATACTCCGCACGAAAGAGTACATAAAAACGATGTTGACAGTATGATAAAATTGTATACTGTATTGATGAAGGAACTGTGATCGCAGCAATCGATAAAGAATGGTTTTAGAGCGAGTCTAATCGAATCATAATATTCTGCTATCTTTGCGCCCTCATTTCTGTAAATGCGATGAAGGTTAAGGACTTAGAGTTTAAAGAATTTATTTCAGCAGAGGCGATTGATCAAAAAGTGAAAGAGTTGGCTGCGAAAGTTAGTGAGGACTATAAAGACAAAACCCCTCTACTTTTGCCCATTCTCAATGGTTCATTTGTTTTTGCTTCCGATTTGGTAAAGGAACTAACTGTGCCTTGTAGAATTTCGTTTGTGAAGGTGAGTTCCTACAATGGCACGCAAAGTACTGGTCAACTCAAAACACTGATTGGCTTAGAGGAAAGTCTTTTCAATCAGCACATCATCATCATTGAAGATATTGTAGACACAGGCTTAACCCTCCAGAAAATTGTAGAAGAATTGCGTGCGTTGGGAACTAAATCAGTGGAGGTAGTGGCCTTATTAAGGAAGAAGCCTGCACGCGAAAAAAGCATTGAGGTGAAGTACGTAGGCTTTGATATTGAAGAGGAATTTGTGCTGGGCTACGGCCTTGATTATGATGGCTTAGGCCGAAATTCAAAAGGTATTTACCAAGCAGCTAACGGCCAATAGGCAGACATAAATCAGTTAATTCACGAGCCTTTAAAATTGGCTATTTGACCATTTGATCCTTACATTGCGATCCTTATTAAAATTCAGAGCATGATCAACCTTGTAATCTTCGGTCCTCCAGGTGCCGGCAAAGGAACCCAAAGCGAAAAACTCATTCAGAAATATGGCTTTGTGCACATTTCGACAGGAGATTTGTTTCGTTGGCATACAAAAAACGATACAGCATTGGGTAAGCGTGTGAAGGAGATTATGAACAGTGGTGCCCTAGTGCCCGATGAGATTACCATTTCAATGTTGAAAGAAGAGTTGGATAAAAATCCCAATGCAAATGGATTTTTGTTTGATGGATTTCCAAGAACGGTTGCACAAGCCGAAGCATTGGATCGCTTCATGAAGGAAAACAACTCTGCTATTCATTTTGTAGTAGCATTGGATGTAACAGAGCAAGAAGTACGCTCACGTATTGCCAAGCGCAAATTGGTTGACAACCGTGCGGATGATGAAGAAGATAAACTCAACAAGCGTATTGATGAGTATTTCAACAAAACCATTCATGTGTTGCCCTATTATAAAAATCAAAACCGCCTGACTACTGTAAATGGTATTGGTGTTATCGATGAAATTTTTAACAGCATTTGTGCTGTCATAGATAAATAGTGTTGCTAAGAATGTTCAAAAGCATTGAGCATTGATAATTTTACATTGACCATTATTAACCGTGTCCTCACCCAATTTCATTGACTACGTAAAGTTCTGTTCGCGCTCGGGTGCGGGGGGTGCTGGTTATTTGCACTTCAACCGCGAGAAGCACTTGCAGAATGGCGGTCCCGATGGAGGTGATGGTGGAAGAGGCGGGCATATTATTTTGCGAGGCACTACCAACGTGTGGACCTTACTACACTTGAGGCATCGCAAGCACATTATTGCCGAAGCAGGTGAACGTGGAGGTATGCAAGATTGTACGGGTGCTTCCGGTAAAGATGAAATTATTGACGTGCCCTTGGGCACAGTTGCCAAAAAGGCCGAGACGGGTGAAATAGTTTGTGAGATAACTGAAGAGGGACAAGAGATAATTCTTACCAAAGGTGGAAGAGGAGGAAGAGGCAATGCCTTTTTTGCCACCTCGACCAACCGCGCTCCTGAGCATGCACAGCCGGGCGAGCCAGGTATTGAAGAATGGATCATCCTCGAATTAAAATTATTAGCCGATGTTGGCTTGGTTGGTTTCCCCAATGCAGGAAAATCTACCTTGTTGTCAGTAGTATCAGCAGCCAAACCAAAAATTGCCGATTACGCGTTCACGACACTAACACCAAACTTGGGAGTTGTTGCGTACCGCGATGGCAAGTCTTTCGTAATGGCGGATATACCCGGAATTATTGAAGGGGCAGCGGAAGGTAAGGGCCTTGGAATCCGTTTCTTGCGCCACATCGAACGAAATTCATTATTGCTATTCTTGATTCCTGCCGATGCCAAAGACATCAAAAAGGAATATGAGATCTTGCTGAATGAATTAAAGAAATACAACCCTGAATTACTAGATAAAAAACGCTTGTTGGCCATCTCCAAGTCAGACATGCTGGATGAAGAACTGATGACGGAAATGAAGCGCGAAGTTCCGGCTGAAATCCCTTCCATTTTTATCTCTGCAGCCGCCAACCAGGGCATTACGGAGTTAAAAGACCTTATCTGGAGGCATCTACATTCCTGATTCAACAGTTCCGATTTCAAATTTCCTTCAGTTGATTCTTTCAAGAAGGGTCCACAGCTTACATAGGAGAATCGTGTCAATCTGTCACGGAATCACTTTTGGCAAAATTGTTGACATTTGCGCCTTAATTGGACGTAAGACATGGAAAATACAAACGAGGTAGAGAAGGAACTTGAGAAAAACGAAGCAGTTACGGAGGAAAGCCCCATTGCTGAAGCTGAACCGGTGAACGAGCTCAAGAAGCTGCAGGACGAAGTGGCAGAAGCCAAGGACAAGTACATCCGCTTATTTTCAGAGTTTGAAAACTTCCGCAGACGCACTGCCAAGGAAAAACTGGAGCTGATCCAATCGGCCAACGAAAACCTACTTAAAAATTTACTTCCCGTCTTAGACGATTTCGAAAGAGCCGAAAAGGCTTTCAGAGATTTGAATACGAAAGAGGCTGAAGGATTTCTATTAATTTTTAACAAGTACAAAAAAATCATGGAACAATCTGGAGCCAAGGTTCTAGATCTAAAAGCGGGAGACGATTTTAATGCAGATACACAGGAAGCCATTACGCAAGTTCCTGCCCCCAGCGAAGCGTTGAAAGGGAAGATTGTAGATGTAGTGGAGAAGGGATATGTACTAAACGACAAGGTTATTCGCTTCGCGAAAGTAGTAGTGGGTAGCTAAAAAATGGACAATTAAGAATGGACAATGGTCAATTGTCACATTAACACATCAACAAATTGATAAATGGCTAAGCGAGATTTTTACGAAATATTGGGCGTTGCAAAAAATGCTACTCCGGAAGAGATAAAGAAGGCGTACCGCAAGGTGGCTATTCAATTCCATCCCGATAAAAATCAGGGCGATAAAGCAGCAGAAGAAAAATTTAAAGAGGCTGCTGAAGCATACGAAGTACTGAGCAATCAGGAAAAGCGTGCCCAATACGATCGCTTTGGCCATTCGCGCGGTGGCAACGGAGGCTTTGGTGGCGGTGGTGCGCACATGAATATGGATGATATCTTCAGCCAATTCGGAGATATTTTCGGAGGCGGAGGCGGAAGTCCGTTCGATAGCTTTTTTGGAGGCGGAGGTGGTGGACGTCAGCGCCAGCGCAAAGGTTCAAACCTGCGCATTAAGCTTAAATTGAATTTGGAAGAAATCGCCAATGGTGTAGAGAAGAAGATAAAAGTAAACCGTTTGGTGCGTGCCGAAGGCGTTACGTTTAAAACCTGTCCAACCTGCCAGGGCACAGGCCAAATGCGCAAGGTGGTCAACACCATGCTTGGTCAAATGGTCTCTACTGCAGCGTGTAATACCTGTGGCGGTGCTGGACAAAGTATTGATAAGAGACCTAGCGGTGTGGATAGCTCTGGGCTAACAACCCGTGAAGAAATCATTTCTGTAAAAATTCCTGCAGGTGTGGCCGATGGCATGCAGCTTTCTATGTCCGGCAAAGGTAACGATGCCCCTGGGGGCGGTGTGCCGGGTGATCTGCTGATTCTGATCGAAGAAACAGAAGATAAGCACCTGAAGCGCGATGGCAATAATTTGATCTTTGATTTACATATTAGTTTCATTGATGCAGCTTTGGGTACTAACGTGGAGGTTCCTTCAGTGGGAGGGAAAGTGCGCATTAAAATTGAACCAGGTACTCAAAGTGGTAAAGTGCTTCGCTTAAAGGGCAAAGGCTTACGCGATGTGAATGGTTATGAAACAGGTGACCAGCTCATTTATGTGAATGTGTGGACGCCCAAAAAGTTATCGGCCGAAGAAAAAGCTAAGCTGGAGGCACTCCGTGAGTCGCCTAACTTTCAACCTCATCCGGATGCTAGTGAAAAGGGCTTTTTTGAGCGAATGAAGGAGTATTTTAACTAACAGAGATAAAAATAGAGTGATTTAGCCAATCGGCCTGTTGTGCAAAAAGGCCGATTTTGTTTCCTTTACCCGGTTTAGTTTTCTTCTATTTGCACAAAAAACTTACACTGCACATGAACTATGTATTCGCCTTTATGGGCGTATTGCTGACGGGGGTAGCTGAGGGACAGATTAGAAAGCAATTTGCGGTGGAAAATACCGCTGCATGTGAGTCCATTAAGTTGCAGGTAAAGGCTAATAGCGGCAATTGCTTTGTTAAGCCAAGCAATAATTCTGATATCCTCAATGTATTCAGCAATCAATCCGAGCAAGCCTTTGCTCATAATTTTGTAAGAACAATCAATGGTAAAGTTTGTGAAGTATTCCTCACCCTGGAGGAGCAACACAATGATGGCTTAGGTCAAACCATCTCTTCACGTGTATTCAGTGTATCTGAAACCGCAGCGACAACCGGGCAAAAATTCTGGAAAATGTACCTCACCGATGAAAAACCCTATGCGCTTGAGCTAAATTATGGGTTGGGCAATGCCAATGTGGATTTATCGGGTCTGGCAATTTCTAAGTTGAAAATCACCTCTGGCAGTGCAGATGTGAACGTAAGCTACCCCTCAGGCATGGAAAATCAGATTGAAATGGATACTTTCTATGTGAAAGTTGATCTGGGGTCTGTGAATGTAAAAAACCTGGGTTTAGCCAAAACTAAATACCTGATGGCCGATGTTGGCTTTGGGAATATGACACTTGATTTCACTGAGAAACCAGTTGTTTCCAATTTTATAAAAGGAAGTGTGGGGGCAGGAAATTTGGTGATCATTCTCCCTAAAAATGGCACGCCTGTTTCTGTAAAAATCCATGATTCCTGGTTGTGTAGCGTAAAATTACCTGCCTCTTTAAAGAAAGGTCCGGATAACACCTTCGCCACAGATAACTACACGAAAGACTCAAAAGAAGCCCTCACCTTCGATCTGGATGTGTCTATGGGCAATATCATCTTTAAATAAGTTAAGGGTTATCGGTTAACTGTTAATTCATAACCGATAACTGATTCGCAAAAATCTAAAACCTGTGGAAGCATTAGTAGCCAAGGGTGTCACTAAACGATATACTGAGCATGTAGCGTTAGATGACGTATCCCTCACCATCCCCCAACAAAGCATCTATGGATTGCTAGGTCCCAACGGAGCTGGTAAAACAACCCTCATCCGAATCGTTAATCAGATCATCAACGCAGACGCTGGCGAGATCTCCATTTTTGGGGAAAGACTTGCCGAGAAGCACATCGGCACGATCGGTTATTTGCCTGAAGAACGCGGTCTGTACAAGAAATTAAAAGTAGGCGAGCAGCTTTTGTATTTGGCACAGCTGAAAGGCTTAAGCAGAAGCGAAGCACTCGAACGCAGTAAAAAGTGGATTACCAAGTTTGAAATCAAAGACTGGTGGAATAAGAAAGTAGAAGACTTAAGCAAGGGCATGGCCCAAAAGGTGCAGTTCATCAGCACCGTAATGCACGAACCTAAGCTTATTATTTTGGACGAACCTTTTTCTGGCTTCGATCCGGTGAATGCACAACTCATTACTGAAAACATTCTGGAACTTCGCGATAATGGCTCTACCATTATCTTCTCCACACACCGCATGGAGACCGTAGAGGATTTATGTGATCACGTAGCCCTCATCAATAAGTCAAAGAAGATTGTGGAGGGAACGAAAAAGCAAATCAAAGACACGTATAAATCAAACTCTTTCGAAGTACTTCACAAGGGAAGCTTCACCATGAACGGTGCTGCTGAAATGGTATCGCAACAAAAAGTAGAAGATGATTTCTATAAGACCATTCTAAAAATGAATGCCGGTGGAAGTCCCAATAAATTGATTGGAGATCTTATTGCGGTAACAGAGGTTCATTCCTTTATTGAAAAAGTGCCGACCATGAGTGAGATTTTCATCAACCTGGTAAAGGGTAAATCAGACGAATAAAGAAATATCTCTCAACGCATAACTGACAACGAAGATTATGAATAAAATTTGGTTAATCGTACAGCGTGAGTTTTTGAATCGCGTACAAAAGAAATCATTTTTAATAGCCACCATTTTAGTGCCTCTTATTTTCCCAGCGATCATTGGCGGCATTGTGTGGTTTATGATTGAAGAGGCGAAATCTGCTAAGGCAGAAGTGGTACATGTGTTGGATGAAAGCGGAAGATTTGAATTTAAGGATTCCAAAAAATTCACTTTCCTGGTGGAGAGTGGAGCTTTGGACCAGGTGAAGGAGAATTATAATAAGACTCAAGACTTCGCCTTACTCTACATTCCAACGTTTGAGCTGACCAATCCCTCAGGATTGGCGATGTATACGAAGGAAAATCCCAGCGTTGAAAAGGTTAGTGATCTGGAAAACGTGTTGGAGAGCCGCATCCGCGATTTGAAGTTGGAGCAATACAACATCGATCAAAAAACATTAGACGGGCTTAAAACCAAAATTGATTTAAAACAAATAAACCTATCTGAGACAGGGGAGGAGAAGAACAGTAATTCCGGTATCCTCTACATTCTAGATTCATTCCTCGGTATCATGATCTACATTTTCGTATTGGTGTATGGAATTCAGATCATGCATGGGGTTATCGATGAGAAGACTTCTAAAATTGTGGAGGTAATTGTCTCTTCTGTAAAACCCTTTCAATTAATGATGGGTAAAATTATCGGCATTGCTTCAGTAGGACTTCTTCAATTCACGATCTGGATTTTGATAGGAACCTTTGTGACCTCTAGTGTACTTGGTTATTTTGGGTTAAAGATGCCTCAACAACAAATGCAAGAGCAGGTGATGAGCCAACTGGACGCAGAAGATGCGGCTAAGGTGCAGGAAACACAAAGCAAGGGAGTAACAGAATTCTTGGGCATTCTTGGAGAAATACCTTTTGCTAAAATAACCTTTGTTTTTCTGTTTTACTTTTTAGGTGGCTACTTGCTGTACGGTGCACTCTTTGCTGCGGTTGGGTCCGCTGTAGACACTATTCAGGAGGCGCAGCAGTTTCAATTTCCCATTACACTTCCCTTACTCATAGGCTACATGGCGCTCTTTCTGGTGATCGTACGTGATCCACACGGTCCCATGAGTTTTTGGCTCTCGATCATACCTTTTACTTCGCCTGTAGCCATGGTTGGGCGCATTGCCTTTGGCGTGCCTACCTGGGAGTTGGTGTTATCGATGGTGTTGCTGGTAGGTGGTTTTATCTTCACCACCTGGGTGGCTGGAAGAATTTACCGTGTGGGTATCTTAATGAGTGGAACCAAAGTAAACTACAAGGTATTGGCCAAGTGGTTTATGATTAAGAATTGATCTTGCCGGGCTTGCCTGCCTGCACGGAGCTGTTTCGGCAGAGGCAGGTCCCGGCATCCCTTCGTCTCTTCAAATGAAACCGACTAAATAGGGTTCGCGGCACAGGGCCGCGAAAGAGATGTGAGGTAAAGACCCCGAAGCTTTGAAAAGCCTTGGGGTCTTCTTATTTTCAAGCGATGCCCGGACTACTCCCTACCATGAATTTGTACAGCAGCAATGCACGCTGGAAGTGGTTTGTGTTGGCAGCTTCTGTTTTTATTAGTGTAGGCTCTATTTTTTACACCAATGTGTTGGTGGAAAAACTAAAAGAACAGGAAAAGCAACAAATTCAGTTGTATGCCAAAACACTGGAGTATACGGCCAACGAGAATGAGGTAAATAATTTCATTACACAGGAAATTCTTTTTCAAAACAATTCAATTCCCATCATCATCACTGATGATCAGGAGAATGTTTATGATTATAGAAATTTGAAAATCAATTCGAATTGGTCGGAAAAGCAAAAGCAACATTTTCTGAAAAATGAGATTCGTGTAATGCGTGATACCTACGATCCCATTCGTATTTCCTTGCGTGTTGACGGGGAGGAGTACGGGGTGCAATTTGTCTACTATAAAAATTCATTTTTGCTCACGCAGTTAATCGCCTATCCCTACATTCAGCTCTCGGTGATTGCCATCTTTGCGTTCATTTCTTACCTGGCTTTCAACTATTCAAAGGAGGCAGAGCAAAATCGCTTGTGGGTGGGGTTGGCAAAAGAAACAGCGCATCAGTTAGGAACACCCTTGTCATCGCTGATGGCTTGGGTAGAAGTAATGCGGGAAGATCCGGATAGCAAACAGCGTAGCATTGCCGAAGAGTTGGAGAAAGATATTCGGAAGTTATCCATTGTAACCGAACGGTTCTCCAGCATTGGCTCCATCCCTACACTGAAACAAGAAAATGTAGTGATGTTGGTGAGAAATGTTGTCAACTACCTTCGTCCACGCTTGTCTTCCAAGGTACACATCAATGTGTATACACTCTCAGAAAATATTTTAGTAAACGTTCATGCCCCCTTGTTTGAATGGGTGGTGGAGAATTTGTGCAAGAATGCGGTAGATGCTATGGGCAGTTCTGGAAACATTGCGATTAAAATTTTGCGCGGTAGTGAGGGAAAGGTGTTCATTGATATTTCGGATACAGGAATAGGGATACCGCGTTCTAAAATAGCCATGGTCTTTAATCCTGGCTTTACGACCAAGAAAAGGGGCTGGGGCTTAGGGTTAACGTTGGCGAAGCGCATTATTGAGACCTATCACAAAGGAAAAATTTTTGTGAAAGCCTCCGAAGAAAATCAGGGAACCACCTTTCGCATTCTTCTCAATGCTGCCTACACGGGTGTTAACTATGAGGCAAACGAGGTATGAAAAAAGTGATCATTATTGGCGCTAGTTCGGGTATAGGAAGAGCATTAGCGGAGTTATATGTAGCGAAGGAATTTCTGGTAGGGATTACAGGTAGAAGGAAAACACTTCTAGAAGAGATTCAAAGTGCTCACCCCGATCAGGTGGTTGTGAGTGCATTTGATGTAAACGAACTAAAATCAGAAGTGCACTTGAATGCGCTGGTGGAAAAATTGGGAGGTGTTGATATTGTTATTTACAGCTCTGGAGTGGGTGAGTTTAACAAAGACCTTGACTTTGCCATTGAAAAGCAAATGATAGACACCAATGTGATGGCCTTTACTCAGGTGGCTGATTGGGCTTATCAATATTTTAAGAAACAAGGAATGGGGAGTTTTGCCTCCATCACGTCCATGGCGGGCATGATGGGTAGCAGGCATGCCCCGGCTTATAATGCTTCTAAAGCATATCAGATCAATTACTTGAAAGGGCTTCGACAAAAGGTAAAAAGGCAAAAATTGGCTGTTAGTATAACCGACCTTCGAACCGGTTTTGTGGATACTCCCATGGCAAAGGCCGCTTCTAAATTCTGGGTGGCCACACCACAAAAGGCAGCTGCACAAATGAGCCAGGCAATTCAACAAAAAGCAGCGGTTGCCTACATTACCAAACGTTGGGGAATTGTTGGTTTTTTCCTGAGATTATTTGCTTAATGCTCTTTAATTCGTTGTTAGTTCTTGGTTGATAGTTGTTCGGCTTTTGCTAAAAAATACCAAGGTAAACTGCGTCATAAACGAACAACCAATAACTAATAACTAATAACGTCACGGCTCTTGCCAAAGCAGCAAAGAAACCCTACTTTTGCGCACGATTTATGGCTCTGTTGGCTTAAAATCACTGAAAATCAATTACTTAGTAAATATTAAACCTCAATAATTTCCGATGGCAAACTTTGGTAGGATTACGCAGGTTATCGGTCCCGTAGTGGACGTAGCTTTTGACGAACCAGGTTCCAAACTCCCAGACATTCTTGATTCACTCGAAGTAGTGAAGGCAGATGGTACCCGCGTGGTATTGGAGACACAACAGCACTTAGGTGAAGACCGCGTTCGTACCATCTCTATGGAAGGTACTGAAGGCTTGGTGCGCGGCATGAAAGTGACCGACACGGGTTCACCTATTCAAATGCCTATCGGAGAAGATATTAAGGGTCGTCTCTTCAATGTAATTGGAGAAGCGATTGATGGTATTAAACAACCTAAAGGAGATAAGACGTTGCCGATTCACCGTCATGCTCCTTTGTACGAAAACTTATCAACCTCTACAGAGGTGTTATACACAGGTATCAAAGTAATCGATTTGATCGAGCCGTATGCAAAAGGTGGTAAGATTGGATTGTTCGGTGGTGCCGGTGTGGGTAAAACCGTATTGATTCAGGAGTTGATCAACAACATCGCGAAAGCGTATTCTGGTCTTTCTGTGTTTGCTGGTGTGGGGGAAAGAACTCGTGAGGGTAACGATTTGCTTCGCGAAATGATTGAAGCCGGTATCGTAAACTACGGTGAAGAATTTATGAAGTCTCTCCACGCTGGTGGATGGGATTTATCAAAAGTAGATGTAAAAGGTTTGGAGGAGTCTAAGGCTACCTTCGTGTTCGG
>LNEN01000196.1 GCA_001464155.1 Cytophagales bacterium Ga0077538
TCGTATGCCTTCTGCCGTAGGTTACCAGCCTACCTTGGCTTCTGAAATGGGTCTGATGCAAGAGCGTATCACTTCCACTAAGAATGGTTCAATCACATCTGTACAGGCCGTTTACGTACCTGCCGATGACTTGACTGACCCTGCGCCTGCTACAACCTTTGCTCACTTGGATGCAACAACTGTATTGAGCCGTAAGATTTCTGAGTTGGGTATTTATCCTGCGGTAGATCCGTTGGATTCGACCTCTCGTATCCTTCGTCCGGATATCGTAGGTGCTGAGCATTACGATTGCGCACAGCGTGTGAAGAGCATTTTACAGCGTTACAAAGAATTACAAGATATCATCGCCATCCTTGGTATGGATGAATTGAGTGATGAAGATAAGCAGGTGGTACACCGTGCAAGACGTGTACAGCGTTTCTTGTCTCAACCATTCCACGTGGCGGAAGCGTTCACAGGCTTGAAGGGTGTGTTGGTTGATATCAAAGACACGATCAAGGGCTTTAACGCGATTATGGATGGTGAGTACGATCACTTACCTGAAATGGCCTTCAACCTTGTGGGTAGCATCGAAGATGCTGTTGTAAAAGGTGAGAAGATGATTGCTGAAGCAAAGGGATAAATTAATTAGTTGATTCGGTGATTCGTTGATGAATTACCGAATCAACGAATCAACAAATCATCGAATCAGGATGCATTTAGAAATAGTAACACCCGAGAAGAAAGTATTTGAAGGAGATGCCGATTCAGCAACCTTTCCTGGTGCCGATGGATCTTTTCAAATTTTGAATAGCCACGCGCCACTGATTTCTTTATTGAAAGAAGGTGTGGTGGAGTATAAGACAAAGGGTTCTTCTCAACACCTGACCATTACGGGTGGGGTAGTAGAAGTGGTTAACAACAAAGTTATTTTATTGGCAGATGGTGTAAAAGCCTAATCCGAGCTTCAATTCTTTTAAGTTTTTAGTAAAAAAGCACCTTTTGTAAGGTGCTTTTTTTATTTTTATAGTTCACCAAACTCAACTTCTATGAAAAAAATAGGTTTACCCATTGTGGCCGTATTGTTTCTGTTCTCGTGTTCTGCACCCAAGTACACATATCATTTCAGTACGCATAAGACATACACGAAAAAGGATGCAGCGAAGAGCGATTTGAATGAGACGTTAACGGCATCAGAGGTTGCGGTTGCTGAGGTGGAAGCCACAAGCCCTGCTGACGAACAAGCCTTGACAGCAAGTGTTCAGTCAGCACCTTCAGTGGAAGTAAAGGCAAATCCCTTGAATGAGAAGGCATTGCTGTTGAAAGAGAAATATTCAAATGCTGATTTTTCTAAAGCTGAGGTAATGCGTGAAGTGAAGGCTGATGTTAAGGAGCTAAAGAAAGATATTAAGAAGTATGTGAAGGAATCAAAAAAGGAAGATTCCACTAAGGACTCTTTTAGTTCCTTAGATAAAAACTTACGACTGGCGATCATCTTTGCAATTGCGGCTGCCATAACTAGTATATTCTTATGGCAAGTAGGTGCTGTGTTGTGGGTTATCGCTCTGGTGTTCTTGCTGCTTTGGGTATTGGAGCAATAGTCAAATCTTAAACAGTGATACATAAGAAGGTTGTTCTAGAAGGACAACCTTTTTTATTTTCTGTTATCTGTTGATAAGATTTTCACGATTATAGAATTTGTCTCTTTTTAGTGAAACCGAAGGGGTTTAGTGCTTGTATAAAAAAAAGAGACTGCATCAATGAGCAGTCTCTTTTCATTTTTTTTGAAAAATAGTGTTAAGCGCCTGAAGCGGCTACTCCAATTAATATTAGAAGTGGCAATAAGACGGCAGCAAGGATTATTCCTCCTTTATTTTTCTTCTTGGTTACACTTAACTCTGTTGGGACGGCAGTGCTTGCAATAATGCTGCTATTGTCAACTTTCAAGCGTAGGTTGAATGCAGTTGTGTCAGCTGCTGTTACGTCTCTGAACTCTTTATATTTACCAGCAAATCCAGAAACTATCGCAGTAGTCGTTTCCCCATCACTCTCGATTTCATACATAGGTTGCACAATAATATCTGCGTTACCCTTTTTAACAGCGTCCATGACTGCTAAATTTTTTGCTGCCTGGCTGGCTGTCTCTGTTCCGTAGAGACTGTTTTTAATTACGGCTCTACCCTCAATTTTTCTTTTCTCTACAGTAATGTCGGCAATAATCGGCTTAGCCATAATAAATCCTGACTTAGCAATGTAGTCCGTATCTACGGTTACGGTTTTCATGGAGCTACAAGAAGACAGGATTATAATAAACACGAATCCAAAGCCTACTGAATAGATTTTTTGTCTTTTAAGTGAATGGTTAACTTTTCTCATTTCTTTCCTATTTAAGTGATGCTCAAATATAGAATGAGAGGTGCCCTGAGAAAATACCCGAAACTTGGTAGATTTTATAAGATTGTCCCGTAGGTTATTGCAGAGGATATAATCGTAACTATCCCTGGGTCATGGAGTAATTTTTTCCAAAGTGCCTTTCTGCATTAAAAGAAATTCGTCAAAGGTTCCTGTTATTTGAATAGCGTCATAGAGTGTTGGGATAAGATCTTTTCCATTTGCATGTAATACCCCAAATTTCCCATTACGTTCAACAATGATATGTTGGTCGATAATGCGCTGCGTATGATACTTGGGTTCGTAGATTATTTTTCCACTTGAATCCACAAGTCCATAGAGTTGTCCATTTTGTAGCTCAAAGAATCCATCGGGTAGTCTACTGATTCTTTCGAAACGACAGGGCAATACAATTTCATTGCTTTTATTCAGGAGTCCGTAAAATCCTTTTTGCTTTATGATACTAAAGCCCTCTAGAAAAGGTTGAGCATCTTCATAGGTGGGGTGAATGACTATTTTATCTTCTTTGGTAATAAATCCCCACTTATTACGAAGGTAGAAGGGTGCGAGTCCTTCTGAAAAATGTTTGACACCATCGTAACGATTGGCAATTCGCAAGCGACCTTGGGCATCCACAAAACCCCATTTACCGTCTTTTTGTATTGCTCTATATCCTTCATGCTCTTCTTCGAGAACGTTGAATTCTTGCAAAGGTTTTTGCTGTAGTTTCGTTACGATGCCTTTATAGGAAATGTGCCAACGCTCTCCAAACGAGGTGGTCTCCAAAAAACCATCTTCAACAGGCGTGAGTGTATTGTTGGTAAAATAAATTGCCTGGTTATTAAAATCCTTTAGCGTGAGCAGAGGCCCCTCGTGTTGCAGGTAGTACGATTGATTGACAAGTTGAAGAGGATGTACTTGAGGCGCAAGGAGCCAATGTTCGGAGGAGGAGATAATGCCATACTTTCCTTTAAAGGCAACTACCAACTGTTGATTATTACTATCTAAAATTGAATCGTAGACACAGGCTATTTTTTCTTTTCCATTTTCATTCAACACACCCCAGAAGTTGTTTTTCTTGACCACTGTAAAATGCTTATTCTCAACAAAGGCCTCATAGCCTCTCGAACTAAGAAGCTTTCCGGTAAAAGAAAGTATACTCCAGGAATTACCTTGTCTGGTGTAAATAAAGTGAGTACCAACATGTATGGAATCATACTGGCAGGGCAGAAGTAATTTGCCGGAGGGATTTAATGCACCGTGCTTCTGTTTTTTAACAACGTATAAATTCTGTGTATTTGTCTTTCTCAAAGAAGAGTAAAAGTCGCTTATTGGCTTTAGGTCGTTGGTCAGGAGTACGTAGCCTTTTTTGTTTTTAGCAACGAGCAAATCTGGAGACACTTCAATTATGGAATCGGCTTGTACTGATCTCTTAACATTAATCTGTGTATCTACCCATTGCCAAGTTGCTGGTTTTTCAGCGATAATGGATCCATCTTCTTTTACCAGAATGTTGCGGTATTTGGCTTCTGCTTTTATTTTCCCCTCTCGATCTAACAAGC
>LNEN01000197.1 GCA_001464155.1 Cytophagales bacterium Ga0077538
ATCAAAGATTATTACGATGTAGATCCGGACCTGGCAGTTAATGTAAAACAACGGATGCAGGAATTTGAGGCCCTGGTAACTCGGACACACGATAATGGATTGAAAGTGATCATTGACTTCATACCCAACCACGTGGCGCGCTCGTATCATTCAGATGCAAAACCAGCGGGTGTGAAAGACTTGGGCGAAGAGGATGACAAGACTGTAGCCTTTAAAGCTAATAACAACTTCTATTATTTACCGGGTGAGTCGTTTCGTGTGCCAGCTGAGGCGCAACAACAAGTAACATTTCTATATCCGGGAAAGGATGGACGTTATGAAGAAAGTCCGGCAAAAGTTACCGGTAATGATCAGTTTACCTCTTCTCCAGGAATAAACGAGTGGTTTGAAACGGTGAAGCTGAATTATGGATTGGACGTTCAGCAAAACAGGACACCACATTTCGATCCGATTCCCAATACCTGGATAAAAATGCGAGACATTTTAATTTTCTGGGCTAATAAGAAGGTGGATGGCTTTCGGTGTGATGTAGCGGAGATGGTGCCAGTGGAATTTTGGAATTGGGTAATTCCTCAGGTGAAAGAAGTAAATCCTGAAATTCTTTTTATAGCCGAAATTTACAATCCGGCTGCCTATTCGAATTACATTTCACAAGGCCGTTTTGATTACCTGTATGAGAAAGTAAAACTCTACGACACGCTTCGCTTGTTAATTGATAAGAAGAGAAGTACCCAAGACATTGATGCCATCCAGCAGAGTTTGAAAGGGATCAATCAACACATGCTGCACTTTCTTGAAAATCATGATGAGCAACGTATTGCTTCTGCAAATTTTGCCGGTAATCCATACCGGGCAGTACCGGCCATGACGATCAGCGCAACCATTGATGCGGGGCCTGTCATGATTTACTTTGGTCAGGAAGTGGGTGAGCCTGGAAAAGGTGCTGAGGGTTTTTCAGGAGAGGATGGACGAACTACCATTTTTGATTACTGGGGCGTACCTGAACATCAGAAGTGGGTGCATGGTGGAAAGTTTGATGACAGCTTGTTGAGCGATGGACAGAAACGTCTTCGGAACTACTATAGTACTCTACTGAATCTTGCTCAGAAAAATCCCGCCATTACGCAAGGAAACTATGAAGATCTGACAGCCTACAATGTTCAAAAGGCCAACATAGGTGAGGATGTGCACGTCTTTGCCCGCTATACTGCCTCGGAGAAACTCATTATACTTAATAGTTTTAATGATGTGCCCATGAAAGTAAAGGTAGAGTTAACGCCTGCTTTGGTGGAAAAGTGGAAACTAAAAGAAGAAGGTGTTCAGATGAGTGATGTATTGTGGAAGAATGAGTCAACAAGTATAACGCTCAGCAAAGGCTCATTTGAAATAACCTTGAAACCGTATAGCTCATTTATTTTTAAACTGTAAGCATTGTGAAAATTAAACTAAACATACTAGCCATCTTCTTATTAGCAGGGGTGGCCTGTCAACAAGAAAAGAAGATGGAAGTACCTTTTCCGTATGGAGTAAAATACGAAGTATTTGTAATGGCTTTTGCCGACAGTAATGGTGATGGCAAGGGTGACTTGAAGGGACTTACCCAGAAACTGGATTACTTCAGTGAGCTGGGTGTAAATGGTTTATGGTTAATGCCGATCATGCCTTCAGACACCTACCACAAGTATCATGTAACAGATTATAAAGGAATCGATCCTGACTATGGAACGATGGACGATTTTAAAATCTTCATTGCAGAGGCGCATAAAAGAAACATCAAAGTAATTTCTGATTACATTATCAATCACACAGGCGATAAGCATCCTTGGTTTTTAGAATCCATTAAAGGAAAAGATAATCCCTATCGCGATTATTATGTTTGGGCGCCTAAAGACTCCGTAGAAGTATTGCAAAAAGATGAACAGTGGGGGCCAGATACAGACAATGCACAACGCTGGCATGAAGTACCAGGCGATACTTCGGGTGAAATGTATTATGGGTATTTTAATGGTCAGACACCAGATTTAAATTTTGATAATCCGAAGGTGCGTCAGGAAATTTATGATGCCGCCAAATTCTGGTTATTGGAAGTAGGAGTTGATGGATTCAGGCTCGATGCGGCAAAGCACATCTATCCCAATAACCGAGCAGGAGATAACCATACCATGTGGCAGGAGTTTCGTGCAGAGATTCAAAAGATCAAACCAGATGCGTACCTGGTAGGTGAGGTGTGGTCAGACTCTAAAACGGTGGCGCCATATTTAAAAGGACTTCCTTCTCTTTTTAATTTCGATCTGGGCTACCTGATCACAGAAGTTGTGAAAACCGGAAGCGATAGTGTGGAGTTAGTAAAGCGCTACAAAGAGATCAATGATTACTATACATCTATCACGCCCGATTTTCTGGACGCCACCTTTGTCAAAAATCACGATCAGGTTCGCATACTAAGCGAGTTGGGAGGAAATGTAGAAAAGGCAAAATTGGCTGCTGGTATTTTATTAACCTTTCCAGGAACGCCCTATCTCTATCAGGGAGAAGAAATAGGAATGCTGGGTCTGAAAGAGGATATGGACCGCGGACAGCGCGAATCTTTTATTTGGTCAGAAGGAAAAAGCGATGCACTTCAATCCAACTGGTATGCAGCTCGGTTCAGCACTGATCAAACAGTGACTCCCTTTTCAAAGCAGAAAGAAGATCCTGCTTCCATTTATAATTATTACAAAAAGTTTGTCCACTACCGAAATTCGAGTGAGGCGCTTACACTAGGCACCATCGAGTCAACGGAGATGAGCGTAAAGGAAGTTGTAAGTTTTGTACGTAAGCATAAAGAGCAGGAAGTGTTGGTGCTTCACAATGTTTCTGATGTTGAATTAACACTTGATTTCCCGGAAGCTCTGAAGCGCTTTGACACTATCGATTTTGAAACCAAAGGTGGAAGTCTGGCAGATGGTAAGTTGACCCTTCCAGCATTTGGTTCTGTTATTTTGAAATAGATTCATGACAAAGGCGCGTGTACTTATAGAGAATGTTCAACCACAAGTCGAAGGTGGTTTGTATCCTGCGAAGCGGACCGTACAAGAAAGAATCGATATGAGTGCTCACATCTTTACAGACGGGCACGACCACATCAGAGCGGAAGTTCTCTATAAAGAACCTGATGATAAAGATTGGAGACGACTTGCCTTAAAGTCTATCGGTAATGATGTGTGGAGTGTTTCCTTTTACCCTGTGAAAAAGGGTCGCTATGTGTTCAAGGTACTGGCATGGATTGATCATTTTGAAACCTGGTATGATGGTTTTAAAAAGAAGGCAAACGCAAGTGTTGATGTCAGTGTAGAATTATTGGAAGGGGCGCTTTTCCTAAAGCGATTATCAACAGGAAAAGATGAACTCGCCAAACTGGCCTCGCAGCTAGGGAAGAAACCGAACTACGCGGCAAACATCGAGTTAGTACTGAGTGAACATTTTGAGGAGATGGTGCAGCTGCATCCGTTGCGAGAGAATGAAACGGAAAGTGCAGAATACGCCATAGAAGTGGAGCATAACAAAGCACTATACAGCACCTGGTATGAATTATTTCCTCGTTCTGCTTCCCTGACGGGCAAACATGGAACCTTTAAAGATGTAATCAAATTATTGCCCCGCATCTCGTCTATGGGTTTTGATGTGTTGTACATGCCTCCGGTGCACCCGATAGGTAAGGTCAACCGCAAAGGAAAAAATAACAATGTACGATCAGAAGCGGGTGAGCCCGGTTCTCCCTGGGCTATTGGCAGTGATGAGGGCGGACACAAAGCGGTGCATCCTGCCCTTGGCACCTTGAGTGATTACAAATCGTTGATTGTTGAGGCAAAGAAAATGGGGATTGACGTAGCCTTCGATTTAGCGTTTCAATGTGCCCCCGATCATCCGTATGTAAAGGAACATCCCGAATGGTTTAAACAGCGACCGGATGGATCGATTCAGTATGCAGAGAACCCTCCGAAGAAGTACCAGGATATTTATCCCTTCGATTTTGAATGTGAAGAATGGAAAGCGTTATGGGAAGAGTTGAAATCGGTAGTCTTATTCTGGATTGAACAGGGACTAAAAATATTCCGAGTAGACAATCCGCATACCAAACCCATTCCTTTCTGGCAGTGGTGCATTGCTGAGGTAAATAAACAGCATCCAGATATAATCTTCTTGTCTGAGGCTTTTACCAGACCTAAAGTGATGGCCTCATTGGCGAAGGTCGGGTTTACACAATCCTATACCTATTTCACGTGGAGAATTTCGAGGCAGGAAATAATGGAGTACATGAATGAGTTGGTGAACAGTCCTTCTCGCAATTATTTCAGACCTAACTTTTGGCCCACCACCCCTGACATTCTCCCATATCATTTGCACAATCAGGGAGAAAATATGTTTATCATTCGACTTGCACTAGCAGCCACACTTTCGGCCAGCTACGGCATTTATGGGGCGGCTTACGAATTGTTAGATAATACTTCCTGGAACGGTAGAGAGGAATTTAATGATTCTGAAAAATATGAAGTCAAGAAGTACGATTGGAAAAAGACTAATCGTATGACGGACATTATGACTTTGTTGAACAAGGCAAGAAAATCTCATGCTGCCTTGCAAAACACCTGGAACATTCAGTTTCTGGCCATTGAGAATCCAAATCTGTTGGCCTTCTTAAAAGCTACAGATGATTTAAGGAGTGTGGTTTTGGTCGTAGTCAACCTGGATCAATACAATAAGCAGAGTGGCTATGTACAATTGCCTACGGAAAAACTGAAGTTGGAAGCGACTATCAATGTAAAATTGCATGAACTGATTATGGATGAGCACTACACCTGGACACAGGAATGGAATTATATAGAATTGGATCCTGCTAAAATACCGTTTCATTTGTTTGCCTTGCGTATAGATGAGTCACAGATGTAGCAGTGTATTTTCGGCATAGCCGATACCCTAGCGGGAGACCGGTGAGATACCGTGTATAAATTGTAAGGACCTATGAGTACAAAAAACACCGAGCCGCTCTGGTACAAAGATGCCATCATCTACGAATTATCTGTGCGCTCCTTTTATGACAGTAATGGAGACGGTATCGGTGATTTTCAAGGCCTGATTGAAAAACTTGATTACCTCGAAGACCTGGGTATTAATACGATCTGGCTTCTACCTTTTTATCCTTCACCCTTAAAAGATGACGGCTATGATGTAACCGATCACACCGACATCCATCCTGACTACGGAACCCTCGCTGATTTCAAACTCTTTTTGAAGGAGGCACACGGACGAGGAATTCGGGTTATCACTGAACTGATTCTTAATCACACCTCTGATCAACACGCGTGGTTTAAGAAGGCCAAGAAATCCAAAGCGAATTCGCGCTTGCGTGACTATTTCGTCTGGAGCGATACACCGGATAAGTACAAAGAGGCAAGAGTACTTTTTGCAGAGGAAACAGGCACCAATTGGTCGTGGGATAATGAAGCCAAAGCCTATTTCTGGCATCGCTTTCATCCGTACCAACCGGAATTAAATTTTGAAAATCCGGAAGTGCAGATGGAGATGATGAAGGTGGTAGATTTTTGGTTGAAATTGGGTGTGGATGGATTTCGATTATCCTCTATCGCTTTTTTGTTTGAAGAGGAGGGGACCAATTGCGAGAATTTGCCCAAGACTCACGCTTTTTTAAAACGACTTCGCGCGCACATTGATCGTCATTATAAATCGCGCATTCTCTTAGCAGAAGCCAATTTGTGGCCTGAAGATGCTGCCACCTACTTTGGTACCAAGAATGACGAGTGTCACATGAATTTTTATTTTCCCTTAATGCCTCGCTTATTTTTAGGGCTTCGAACGGAAGATAGTTACCCGATTGTAGACATTATGGAGCAAACACCGGCACTGAGTGATGCTTCACAATGGGCACTCTTTCTTCGCAACCATGATGAGTTGGGATTGGACATGGTAACGGATGAGGAGAAAGATTACCTTTTCAAAGCCTATGCCACGGACACGAACGCCAAATACAACATTGGCATTCGTAGACGGTTGGCACCCATGTTGGGCAATGACAGAAGGAAAATTGAATTGTTATATACGCTCCTCATGTCTTTGCCGGGTACGCCCATTATTTATTATGGTGATGAAATCGGTATGGGAGACAATGTTTACTTAGGAGATCGCTTCGGTGTGCGTACCCCTATGCAGTGGAACATGAACAGCAATGCTGGATTTTCCGATGCGAATCCCCAGCGTCTGTATCTTCCGGTTATTACTGATCCGGTGTATCGGTATGAATCTATCAATGTGGCGGCACAAGAGGAGAATACATCTTCGCTCATCTGGTGGATGAAGCAAGTCATCGCGATGCGCAAGCGTTTGAATGTGTTCGGCCGAGGTACCATGAAATTCATTGAAAGTACCAATGCAAAGGTGCTGTGTTTTGAAAGGCGCTTTGATAAGCAAACCATTATAGTGGTTGCTAACTTGTCACAGTTTTCACAGTACACTACGCTCAAACTCCATAACTTTAAAGAGAGCGATATCACGGAAGTATTTAGCCAGAACCGTTTTAGTAATGTGGGCAAAGGAGAGTATTCGCTTACCATAGGTCCTTATGGCTACTATTGGTTGCAGGTAGATGCTGTAGAGAAAGTTAAGATTGGCGATATCAGTGAGGAACTCTATTTCCAAAAGACAGACATTTCATGGGAACGATTGCTGACAAACTACAATGAAGTGCGTGTTTTGGAGCGCAAAGTATTGCCGCTTTTTATGCGCAAGTGCCGATGGTTCGGAGGAAAGGCAAAGGTAGTCACCAAGGTTTCTCTTGTGAAGGTCATTCCAATCAAGATAGAGGGCACCACGTACTATTTCACGGTAGTAGAAGTAAGTTATGCCCAACGACTTCCTGAATTGTATTTTATCCCGGTAGGTTTTGCTTCTGCTGATAGTGTGGTTGATAAAGTGGAGTACACACCACAAAGTGTGTTGTGCCGTATGGAGATTCAAGGCAAGGCTGGATTTATGGTGGATGCGAGTTATGACCGAACCTTCCGCGATTTTCTGTTTACCAGCATGGAGAAAAATCACCGTGTCAAAAATGAAGAGGGTGTGTTGGAATTTAATTCCAGTGTTTTCGCCAAAATTGATATACGAAAAGGAGTAGAGTCAAAAATTCTTAAGTCCGATCAAAGTAACACAGCCATTATCTACAACGATCAGTACTTCTGTAAATTCTACAGGCGTATTGAAATGGAGATTAATCCGGATCTGGAAATGTTGCGCTTTCTTTCAGAGCATACAAGTTTCACCAACTCTCCGCGCTATGCAGGAAGTGTAGAGTTTAAAGATGCTACGGGTAACGTAATGGTCTTTGGACTTATGCAAGAGAAAGTAGAAAACCAGGGTGAAGCCTGGGGCATGGCAGTAGATTCCGTGGGCCGTTTCTTTGAACGTGTGATGACGAAAGCCAAGAACGAAAAGGTGCCTAAGTTACTTAACAAAGCAGCCATTCGATTTGAAGAATCACCCGAACTGATTCAGGAGTTTATCGGACGGGGATTTTACGAACGTGTGGTTCGCCTTGGACAGCGCACGGCTGAAATGCATCTGGCTTTGGCTTCTGATGCTACCGACCCCTCCTTTGCGCCAGAACCTTTTACGGCAAACTACCAGCGTGCCATGTACTCGTCACTGCGGAAATTGGTTCGTGATCGTTTCAATCTATTAGAGAACTCATTGCATAAATTAGATAACGAGACAAAAGAACTAGCTAAGAGAGTTCTGGGCCTCGAAAAGGTTATTCTTGAGAGTTTTAAGGATGTGTATGAAGTGCGCATCAATGCCATTAAAACTCGTGTGCACGGAGATTTCCATTTAGGACAAGTATTGTTTACAGGGAAGGACTTTATCATTATTGATTTTGAAGGAGAACCTGGGTTTTCATTTAGCGAACGAAGACTTAAGAAGAATCCACTCAAAGACGTGGCTGGCATGATGCGGTCTTTCCATTATGCAGCATTTGGTAAGATCTTATTAAATGAGAATTACCGTGCGCGGGATGTAGACTTCTTAGAAACGTGGGCTGAACAGTGGCAACACTATGTAAGCCGTTATTATTTAGGTGCCTACATGGAACGCATGGGCATGGGCACTTCGCTTTCCTCTGAGTATGATACATTGGTAAGAGTTTTCTTATTAGAGAAAGCCATCTATGAGTTGGGGTATGAGTTGAACGGAAGGCCAGACTGGACCAAAATCCCGTTGCGCGGCATCGATTATTTGATTGGTCGCTATTTGAAGGAAAAAGAAGAGAAGACAAAGAGGAAGAAATAGATTTTACTGGGAGTAAGCAGTGCAAGCGAATTGTACTGAGGACTTAGCATTAACGGAATACCATGGCAAAAAAATCTCAAGCAATCAGCGAAGGAAACTTTAGTTTACTTAGTGACTTTGATATACACCTGTTTAAATCAGGCAAACATTTTCGCTTATACGAAAAGTTAGGGGCTCACTTAGTTACAGTATCTGGAAAGAAGGGTACCTACTTTGCGGTGTGGGCGCCCAATGCAAAGACCGTTTCCGTTATTGGAAATTTTAACTTTTGGAATAATACAGAACACAAACTTGCCCCTCGTTGGGATGAGTCCGGAATTTGGGAAGGCTTTTTTGAAGGCATCAACAAAGGAGAAGTGTATAAATATGCTATTCATTCTAACGCGGGTGAATATTTAGAAAAGGCAGATCCTTTTGCCATGTATGCTGAAGTGGCGCCAAAGACTGCTTCCATTATTTGGGAAAGCGACTATCAATGGAAAGACTCTGCGTGGTTGAAGGAACGGAAAAAGTTGGAAGGAAAACCGAAGCCCTATTCGGTGTATGAAATACATTTTGGCTCGTGGCGTAGAAAGGTAGAGGAAGGCAACAGATCACTCACCTATGCGGAGATGGCCAAGGATTTGGTAGAGTACATAACCGATACTGGGTTTACACATGTAGAGTTTCTTCCCGTTATGGAACATCCCTTCTATGGTTCGTGGGGTTATCAGCTCACCGGTTATTTTCCTCGTAGACGCTCTGCATGCTGCTAACATCGGTGTGATACTCGATTGGGTTCCTTCTCATTTTCCGGGCGATGATCATGGCTTGTATCGTTTTGATGGGACGCACTTATATGAACATGCCGATCCTCGTAAAGGCTTTCATCCCGATTGGAAGAGTTACATTTTTAATTATGGCAGAAATGAGATAAAGAGTTTCCTGATCAGCAATGCAGTGTATTGGCTCGATCGTTTTCACATTGATGGCCTTCGTGTAGATGCTGTGGCCAGTATGCTCTACCTGGATTATTCGCGTAAAGCAGGGGAGTGGGAACCAAACCAATACGGAGGAAGAGAGAATCTCGAAGCCATCTCTTTTCTGAAAGAATTCAATGAAGTAGTCTATGGCAACTTTCCTGATGTCATTACCATTGCGGAAGAATCCACCGCCTTTCCAGGAGTTTCACGCCCAACTTATTTGGGTGGTTTAGGTTTTGGACAAAAGTGGATGATGGGTTGGATGCACGATACCCTTCACTTCTTTCAGGAAGATCCTATTAATCGCAAGTATCACATGAATGAAATTACGTTTAGTGTGATGTATGCTTTTACCGAAAACTTCATGCTGCCTCTTTCGCACGATGAGGTGGTGCACGGGAAAGGTCCTATCATGGGGCGCATGCCGGGTGACGAGTGGCGAAAGTTTGCCAACCTGCGTTTGTTATACAGTTATATGTTTACGCACCCTGGTACCAAACTCTTGTTTATGGGAGGAGAGTTTGGACAAACTAGCGAATGGAAACACGATATAAGTTTAGATTGGCATTTACTCCAATACCACTATCATCAGGGAGTTCTCAATTTGATTCGCGACTTAAATGCTCTCTATAAGTCTGAGCTTGCTTTATACTACTACGGCTTTGAAGAAAGAGGTTTTGAATGGGTCGACTATAGCGATCGCGAAAATTCGGTTATGATTTATGCCCGCAAAGCAGAGCGAAAGGAGGATACCTTGTTGGTGATTTGCAACTTCACTCCGGAAGTAAGGCACCACTATCGTCTGGGGGTAGGGGTACGCGGTATTTGGAAGGAAGTCTTTAACTCTGATGACTTGAAATATGGCGGGAGCGGTTCATTAAATCATGGAAATTTGGAAACGAAGCCAGTAAAATACCATGGTCGTGATTACTCGGTTTCTTTATCTTTGCCACCCCTCGCCATCAGCATTCTGAAGCTGGAGCGAGAAGTAGTAGAATTTGAAATTGGTTCTTAGTTGGTTAAAGGTTAACAGTTACTTGTGATAAGCTCAAATTTAAATAACAGATAACTGGTAACAGATAACTTCACGGTAATGGAGAAATTTATTTGTATACATGGTCACTTCTATCAACCACCCCGCGAGAATGCCTGGCTGGAAGTAATTGAAGTGCAGGATTCGGCTCACCCTTTTCACGATTGGAATGAACGCATTACAGCAGAGTGCTATGCACCCAATGCGGCTTCTCGGATTTTGAATGATCAGGGAGTAATCAAGAATATCATTAATAACTATTCGAAAATCAGTTTCAATTTCGGTCCGACTCTTCTTTCGTGGATGGAGGTGAATGATCCGGAGACTTACGAGGCGATTTTGGAGGCTGACGAGCTGAGTAAGAAAAATTTTAGCGGACATGGTTCTGCCCTGGCACAAGTGTACAATCACATTATTATGCCACTGGCTACGCGTCAGGATAAGGAGACACAAATCATTTGGGGCATCCGCGATTTTGAATCCCGCTTTAAGCGTAAACCTGAAGGCATGTGGTTAGCGGAAACAGCCGTTGATTTGGAGACGCTTGATTTATTGGTTGACCAACAAATCAAATTCACCATTTTGGCTCCACGTCAGGCCAGGGCCTATCGCAAATTGGGGGAAAGTGATTTTAATAATTTGAATGATGGTCCGATCGACACCAAGCGCCCATACTCTGTTCATCTCCCCTCGGGAAGAAGTATAGTCGTGTTCTTTTACGATGGAGACATTTCTCAATCAGTGGCCTTTAATGGTCTCTTGTATGATGGCGCGAAGTTCGCCTCCAAGCTGATGGATTCATTCGATTCCAAGCAAAGTGAAACACAGCTGGTGAACATTGCGACTGATGGAGAAACGTATGGACATCATCATAAGCACGGAGAAATGGCACTGGCCTATTGCCTTGACTTTATAGAACGGAATAAACAATGTGAGTTGACCAACTACGGAGAATTTTTGACTCGGTTTGTTCCGCAATACGAGGCTCAATTGCATGAAAATTCTTCCTGGAGTTGTGTCCATGGCGTAGAGCGATGGCGTGCTGATTGTGGGTGTAATACAGGTGGCCGATCAGAATGGAACCAGCAATGGCGTAAACCGCTACGAGAATCGCTTGACTGGTTGCGCGACCAGCTTTGGCAAATTTATCTCACGGAAGCTTCTCAACTTTTTAAAGATCCCGAAGAGGCACGCAACGAGTACATCCAGATCATCTTGAAGCGAAATGATGAAACCATTCGCAAATTTTTAAGAGAACATTGTATACGAGATACAGATCCCAGCAAAGTGTTGCGACTGCTGGAGATGCAACGGCACGCCATGCTCATGTACACCAGTTGTGGTTGGTTCTTTGATGAAGTATCTGGGATCGAGACGACACAGATCATGCAATATGCTTGTCGCGCCATGCAGTTGGTAAGTCAGATTGCAGATGCCAACTTGGAAGAGGAATTTTTGAAGCGGTTAAGTGCCGCTCAAAGTAATATTCCGGCTTACGGAGATGCTGCCGCAGTCTATAAGCGCTTTGTACTCCCTTCTAAAACCAATCTTCAGCGGGTGGGTATGCACTATGCTGTTTCTTCTATTTTTGAGGAAGATCCTGATTCCTTTCCGGTTTTTAATTACACTACCTCTAATGAAGTATTTGTAAAGCGTGCAGCGGGTGAACAAAAATTAGCCTTAGGTGTCACGAAAGTGAAGTCGAACGTAACTCGTTCTGAAAAGAAATTTGCTTTTGCAGTAATTTACATGGGCAAGCATAACATTATTGGAAACATTTCTTTAGACATGGAGGAGGAAAAGTTTGCCAGTATGCAAATACGCATGGTAAAGGCATTTGAAGAAAGCCGCTTGGGGGAAGTGATTGGATTAATGCAGCAATACTTTGGCCCGGAAAAGTACACCATCTGGCAATTGTTTCAGGATGAGAAGCGCAAGGTCTTTCATCAGATCACGCAGCAAAGCATGAATGATTTGGAAGATTCTCTTCGAAAAATTTACAATCGCGACTACCCGTTGGTAACGGCACTTGCCAACAATGAAATCCCAATTCCGAATGCTTACCGTACCACGTTTGAATACATCCTCAATGCTGATTTACTAAAGTGCTTTGCCGAGAAGATTAACATTAAAGAGTTTGAGCGCATAACAGGGGAGCTTACCAAATGGCAGTTGCAAATTGAAGATCCCAAAAAGGTAGAGCAGCTGGCAGGACGAAGTATTTTAAAGGAATTGAATCGCATTGGGTCCGAACGCCAAAACCACAAACGAGTCGAGCGGATCAATCGCTTGTTTCCCTTGCTGGAGAAGTTTAAAATTAATCCGGACTTAAATAAAACGCAGAACCTTTACTTTGAGATTTATAAAGATATGCACCTACACCAAGGGCACTCACCAGAATGGGCAAAACAGTTTAATTTGCTGGGCGATTGTTTGGGTGTAAAGGTTGAATTGTCGCAATAGAAATGACAAAGTCGAAAAAGATATTTTTAGGAGCAGTGGTCGTGTTTTTTGTAGCACTCTTCTATGCCAGTTATGACATCAGCAGGCGCACTACGTTTCCTGGATCGAAGCCACAGTTGCAAGAGCGCCTGCGCAAGCAATATGTGCCGGAAGATTCTTCTGTCACCGATAGTGTTAAAACTCAGAAATAACCTTGTATTTTAATTGAAGCCTTGTATTTTTACTTCGATTAAAGCCAACTATTGACAAAATGCCTCCGCTGTCGTGTACTTTGGGGGCATTTGTTTTTTTGAGGCATTTCCTATTAACCTCTTAAAGCTTCCATTTGTCTTCCTATTTTTCCAATAGTCGATAGTAGGTAGTGGGTCTGCCCGACAGGTACTATTTTAGTATCAGATTAAAGCCAACTATAGACAGGGATTATCCCCGGGAGTAGATGATTCCCGGGGATTTTCTATTTTTTGCCTAGTGCTCTCTGCGTGCATAGTCCCTTTCATAATTAGAATTCCATTTTTTCACTACAGTTCCTTCAGGAGGATGAAATTTCATTCTGGTAATAGCGTATATTCGTTACTCAATCCCTCATTATGCGTTCATTAACCACTCTTCTTCTCTTGCTTGCCTTTTGCGCACAAGCACAAAAGTATACCGTAGAAAAAGGAAGCATCATTTTTTTCTCGGATGCGACCTTAGAAGACATTACAGCAGAAAATAAAAAGGTGGCAAGTCTCTTTAACAGTGCCACGGGGGCCATTGCGTTCTCTGTTCCCATTGTAGAATTTCAATTTGAAAAGTCGCTGATGCAGGAGCATTTCAATGAGAAATACATGGAGAGTGATAAATTTCCTAAAGCCACGTTTCAGGGTACACTTACCAACTTCAACATGGGAGTAACCGGTGAACAAGTGGTAAAAGCTGCTGGGAAGTTAACCCTTCATGGAGTCACCAAAGACGTTGGCATTCAGGGGACGTTTCAGATAAAAGATGGGAAAGTGATCATGAATTCCAAATTCATGATTCGATTAGAAGATTATCAGGTAGCCATCCCTCAGTTGATGTGGCAAAACATTGCCGAAGAAGTAGAGGTTTCTCTTACCTTTATATACAAAGCCCAATAGACTTTACTACTATGAAATGTATTTTTTTACTCCTTGGCCTTGTGCCGATGCTGGGGGTTGCCCAGGATGATCTGCTTAGTGAACTGGAGGATTCTACTCCTAAGAAAGAATATGCGTACTCAACGTTTAAGGGCAGTCGCCTAGTAAACGGACACACCGTTAAGACGAGTGGGGAGGGAGAGTTAGAATTTATTTTTCAACATCGTTTTGGGTTGACCAGTGGCGGTTGGTATGAATTGTTTGGATTAGATGAAGCCTTTGTTCGTCTCGGTCTTGATTACAGTGTTACGGATCGTCTGTCAGTAAGTATTGGCAGAAACTCGGTAGATAAAACCTGGGATGGCTATGGAAAATACCAACTACTGCGGCAAGCGAAGGGGGAGAGTGCCTCGCCCGTCTCACTCACACTTTTAGGAGGCATGGCCTACAAAACATCTCCTCAGCAGAAGGATGATCCTACTTTAGAACCCATTGATCGAATTGCCTATGTTGGGCAAGCATTCATTGCTCGAAAAATATCACCGGCCATTTCCTTACAACTGATGCCAAGTTGGGTACATAAGAATGCAGTTGATAAATCGGTCGAAGAGAATGATCTCTTCGCACTGGGCGTAGGTGGACGCTGGAAAGTAACCCGAAGCATGGCACTCATGTTCGAATATTACCCACGCCTTAATGCACCTGATAATGATCAATTGGCTGCGCAAGGTTTAGAGAAAAAGTACGATGCCCTTGGATTTGGTATTGAATTGGAAACGGGAGGCCACGTGTTTCAGCTTACCCTCACCAATACCAATACGCTTACTGAGCGAGCGTATATAGCAGAAAGTACAGGATCGTTTTTTGACGGAGACATCCACATGGGTTTCAACATCACCCGAGGCTTTCAGGTAAAGAAGCCGAAAAAATAGTCTTGCGTGCATTCCTGAGCGGATTAATTTTGCATGAAATAGTTAAACGACTTGCTGCTCCTCTCTATCCTTATTTACCTGTCGCTCACCATTGCGGTTGGCTTTTGGGCTGCGCGTAAAGTAAAGGGTTCGGGTGATTTTTTATTGGCAGGCAGAAGTCTGCCTATGGTGCTGAGTACTTCTGCTCTCTTTGCTACCTGGTTTGGTTCCGAGACAGTCTTCGGAGCTTCCTCGCGTTTTTTAGAAGGCGGCCTTTTTTCTGTGATCGAAGATCCTTTTGGTGCGGCCCTTTGTTTGGTGCTCTTCGGTACCTTTTTCGCCCGCAGGTTATACAACATGAATTTGCTTACGCTGGGCGACTATTTTAAAGTTCGCTTTGGCAGACGTACTGAAATTGTAGCCAGTGTGTTTATGGTACCTGCTTACTTCGGGTATACGGCTGCACAATTAGTAGCGTTGGGACTTATCTCCAACGTGGTGATGGGCATACCGGTGTGGCAGGGCATTGCTATCAGTGCGTTGGTGGTTACGCTCTATACCTATGCCGGAGGAATGTGGGCCATTTCCATCACAGATTTTATTCAGAGTATTATCATTGTCGTGGGGCTTCTTATCCTGGCTTTTGTATTAGTGAACAAAGCAGGTGGAGTGAGTAATGTATTCACGCAAGTACCAGCGGCTACATTTCAGTTTCTACCGGAAGGAAATTGGAATGGTATTGTCTCCTGGCTAGCAGCCTGGTCTGTATTAGGTCTGGGTTCCATTCCTTCTCAAGATGTTTTCAACGCACGATGTCTATTATGCAGCCGTACTGTATCTTACTGTGGCCATGCTTCCCTTGTTTATCAGTCTTTGTGTAAAATATTTATATCCGACAGAAATTGATGGTGACACGCAACTCACCTTGCTCAACATGGTGATGCAACATACGGCCTTACCCGTTCAAATCATTTTCTTTGGCTCCTTGCTGTCGGCTATTATGAGTACCACCAGCTCCTCCATGTTGGCACCCGCTGCTTTATTCTCTGAGAATATCGTGAAGCCTTTAATGAAGCAACGCCTTTCGGACAAACAACTTTTATACACCACGCGCATTTCCTTATTGCTGTTCAGCCTCATCTCTACTATTATGGCAGGTCTCAATTCAGATATTTATGAATTGGTAGGCATGTCCTCTATTCTGAGTCTCGTCTCGCTTTTTATCCCACTCACGTTTGGGCTGTACTGGAAACGCGCTAC
>LNEN01000198.1 GCA_001464155.1 Cytophagales bacterium Ga0077538
TGCTTTGCCAGCGTAATCGTACTTCTTCATTTGTGCGCGGTAGAATTTCTCAATCGCTGCGGCACGCTCTTCAGACAATTTCTTGTTGATACGTTCAGCACCTTCAGGAGAGTGAGTACCAGTGATGGTCACCGTACGTGTGATGTTCTTAGAAGCGATAAAGGCATCTAATTGCTTTCCTTTTTCAGCTTTTGTCTCAGAGCTTCTCAAGACAGACTTACCTTGTTCGAAAATGAAATCAGGGATGATAACAGGAACGATTTCTTCGGCATTGTTATAACCGTGTTCAGCAAAGGAAGCGTGGTAAACAGGCTTCACTAATTTAGAAGTAGTGATCAAGCCGGTAGCTACTTGCATGCGAGGTGTCGCTTTTGACTTACCTTTTGCGGAAGCAACGCCTTCAATTTCCATCACACCGGTCTTCATGGCAGGCTGGTAAGGGAAGGTGAAAGACTTCGTTACCTTAGGCTGTTCAGTGCCTGAGTTAGGATAGTCTTCAGCTTTCAATTCGATAGAAGCGATTGCCAGCTCCTGATCGCTGTATTTGTAGAAAGGATTAATCGTGTAAGCGGTTCCTTTCTTAAGCATCTTAACGGGAAGGTTGGCAGCCATATCAAAAGCTACGGTATCCTTGTGTACCTCCAAAGGATTTGGGGTAACAGTCAGTTGCTGTTCTTTAGCTTTCTTAATCATTTGGGGCAAAGTACAGCCCGCAATGGTTAGGGAGGCGAAGAGTAGAAGTGAGTAAACTAATTTTCTCATCGGAATACGTTTTTGGTTTATTTTTGAGTTGCCAAACTACTTTTATGTAATTTTTGTGCAATAATAGTCAAAAAAATATGATTTAATGGTCTTTTTGCGTTTTGAGAGGTTGTAACTTTGTTACTAAATCACTGTTTTTCCGATAAACAGCACTATTGGAAGTTAAAACTTAAGTTAAGGTTTATGAAAGGTTTGGTGAGTCGATTTCAATTTTTGTGGGAGAATTACGCTTTTGGCGTTTGTCATCGCCTGGGAGAGAAATTGGGAGTGGCTACCTGGAGCGTTCGCTTGTTCTTTATCTATGCATCCTTCATTACGTATGGTTCTCCCATTATCGTGTACTTGGCCTTAGCCTTTATCATGAAGTTGAGGAAGTTTCAACGCAAACGTAGCCCTATTTGGGATTTTTGATCAATCCATTGGAATGGATCGTTTTCCTCGAAGGAAGAAGTCCAATACAATTGATCCACCATATCGACCCACTGTATTCTCTTTGTGTGCCTGAGAAAGAAGCCTTCGCTTCCGTGTAAGGTTTTGGAGCTTTCCAATGAAAAAGTAATGTGCGCGGAAAATCTCCCTGGCATGATCCACTTGTCCTGAAAGGATAAAGCGAAGAGCCGCTACCCAATCCAGCAAAAGGCGAAGGGGCAATTTAAACATCAATTCAGCACGGCTAAAATTTTTATAGACCAGATAGAGACCATTTCTAAAATTGAGAAAAGTCTTTTTAGGACTTAGTTTGGAGAGCGTTCCTCCGCCTACATGATAGACGGTACTGGCTCCCTGATAGTACACAGCATAGCCAAGTTTCTTCATCCGCCAGCACAAATCAATTTCTTCCATATGCGCAAAGAAATCGTCATCCAGGCCTGCAAGCTGGTGATACACTTCAGCCCTCACCATCATACAGGCACCCGTAGCCCAAAAGACTTCCTTCACATCATTGTATTGTCCCTTGTCTTCCTCGAGCACATCAAATAACCGGCCCCTGCAAAAGGGATATCCCAAACTATCGAGGTAGCCACCGGCTGCTCCCGCGTATTCAAAGAGTTCTTTCTGGTGAAAGGATTTAATTTTTGGCTGCACTGCCGCGATGGCTGGATTTTGATCGAGCAGATGAATCATCGGAGGCAACCAATTATCTGTCACCTCTACATCGGAGTTTAGCAAGACGCAATAATCTGCCTCTACTTGTGAAAGGGCCTTATTATAACCGCCACAAAAACCATAATTCTCGGGAAGTGAAATGATGCGAACCGATGGAAATTCCTTTTCAAGTATCGATACGGATTTGTCTGTAGAAGCATTGTCGGCCACAACGATCTCTGCCTCTTTACTGTACAGAATAACAGCAGGAAGAAATTGACGAAGAAACTTTTCTCCGTTATAGTTCAGAATAACGACTGCAACTTTACTCAATTGTCAATTGTCAATTGTCAATTATCAATTCCGTAGAGAACTAATAACAGACGAGTTTAACCACCCATTAAGCTGCTAAGATCCATACCGGGTATATTCGGTAGCAGGCCTTCGGTACTTTTCTTTAAGGCTTCTTTGACAGCAACATCGGCTTCCTCGCTGGCTTTGTTGATAGCCGCAATGACTAAATCCTGTACAATGACCTTGTCTTCCGCTTTTAATAAAGAAGGATCAATGTCCACCGAAATCACTTGTCGTTTGCCATTCACGGTTGCCTTCACTAATCCTGCACCCGCTTCCGCGGAAGCGCGAATGTGCACCAAATTATCCTGAGCTTCTTTCAAACGGGCCTGAACTTCCTTCATCTTGCCCATCATCTTCATCATATCAAACATGACCTTCTTGTTTATTTATCTCAAGTGGCGAAAATAGGAAGAAGGATTGAATTACGAGCATCCTTGAATTTTGTCATGATCCTGCCTATACGTAGCAATCTTTTTGTCAAGAGAATTCAATAATAAGTTTCGGCAAAGGCAGGCTTGTCAAAACGTAACCATTTAAAATAAATTGCTGGTTCCGGCATCCCCTTACAAAAAATGGGGTTGCGGTGCCATAGGTCTCTACGAAGTTTAATTCTGTTCTACTTATTGAACAACTATTCTCTTCACAAATTGCCTGCCTCCTGCCTCTACATGAAGCAAGTAAATGCCGGCACTATGCGGAGTTTCAACACTTACTCCATTTTCTTCATATACCGACTCGCGCCATCTTGTGCTTGCCCCATGAGCTGTTATAAATTGAACTGTTATTCTTTCGTTACGAACAGCGGCTGATAAAACTATATGCACAGTTCTATCCTCAACAGGATTGGGAGATACCTCTAGCGCGAACGCATTCGTTATTTCCACTAACGAAGTAACCAATGGATCGTACGTGAACCCATTCTTTGCAGTTGTTCCTCCAGATGCTGTTACTAAAACATCCCCCGTGGCGCCTTCCCCTACGGTAGCTATCATCGTAGTAGGTGATGATACAATGTATGCTGAAGCCGGTGTTCCGCCAAAACTTACAGCCGACACATCATTGAAGTTTGTTCCGGTAATAGTTATCCTGGAGCCAGGTCCTCCCACAGAAGGGGTAAATGAGGTAATCGTTGGTGGCAATAAATAATTGAATCCGGCTAACACTAAGGTTCCACCCAGGGTTACTATCGACACATTACCAGAATTGGCAGCGCCAACTATGGCTGTTATGGTGGTAGGTGATACAACAGTGAACGAAGTGGCAGCAACACCACCAAAGCTCACAGCAGTAGTTCCCGTAAAGTTAGTCCCTGTAAGCGTGACTGTGGAACCTGTCGCTGCTGATGAAGGTGCAAAAGAAGTAAAGGAGGATAATGTGTTTCGCAAAACAGACACCGTAGCGGCTGTCCGATTCAGCGAAGCCAAATCGATAAGACCATCGTTATCTAAATCACAAATAACAGTGCTTACAGGTTCGGTACCGGCAGCATAGTCAATCTTAGCTGCAAAGCTGCTGGCACCTGTGTTTCGAAGCACTGATACTTTGTTATCAAACGTCTGTGCATTAGCGACCACAATATCAGGTCTTCCGTCACCACTTACATCGCCCAGCGCTACATGGTTCGGGTTGCTGTTTGTTGAAAAATCTACCTTTGCTGCCAATACCAATGTGCCAACAAAGATGGTTTGGTTACGCAAAACAGAAACAGAAGCCGAACTGGAATTAGCCACTATTACATCTAATTTTCCATCAGGGTTGACATCACCCACTGTTATGGATGTGGGGAAGTTGCCAGTTGGAAAGTCTGCTTTATTAATTAACGATAGTGTGCCCGACTGACTGGCATTTAAAAATACAGATACCGAATTACCTGCTGCGTTGGCCACGAGCAACTCTGGCAATCTGTCATTGTTCAAATCGGCTATTGCCACTGCGGAAGGAAAACTTCCTGCGGTAACGTCTACCTTGCCAGCAAAGGATACTACTCCTGGTCCTGATGTTGTATTTCGCAATAAAGAAGCGATGTTGGATCCTGTAAAATTAGCAGTTGCTATATCTAATCGGCCATCAGCATCCAAATCGCCTATCACTATGCCTTGAGGATTGGTGGAGGTAGACACATCAACTTTGGCAGCAAAAGAAATGGTGCCTGTTGTACTGGTGTTCAGGAATACTGAAACACTGTTTGAAGCACTGTTGGTAACGGCTACATCCAATTTACCATCCCCATCCAAATCGCCTACGGCAGCGGCTACAGGTGTACTTCCGGTTGAGAAATTTAGTTTGGGTGCAAAGGATGTCGTTCCCGCTGTGCTTGTGTTTCTGAAAACAGACAAGGTGTTGGATCCCGTCCCTACGGTTATTAAATCCATTTTACCATCTCCGTCAATATCTGCAGCTTCCATGTTGTCTTGGTTCGCCTCGGTTGTAACCTCTGCCTGCGATGTGTACGAGGTGTTGGAAAGAGTGCCACCACCTGCAAATGATACCGTAAACATTAACGAGGAAACTGTGGTGAGCCCCCCCGTAGTGATGGAAATAGGTGCATGCGTAGCCCCTGACGGAACAATCACTTTTAATTGAGTTGCCGTAGCTTCGGTTACCTGGGCCAACGTGTTGCCAAAACGCACAATGTTTTCGGAAGGTGTGGTGCTGAATTTCTTTCCTGTCAATGTAACAGTGGTGCCGGGTACACCTGAAGCAGGCAAAAAAGAAAGTAAAGATGGCCCGTTGTAAAAAATAAAACCAGCTTTAGATGAGGTACCTTGTGGAGCATTTACTGTCACGTTTCCCGTAGCTCCGGATCCTACAGTTGCAGCTATGGAGGTGGCAGAAGTTATAGTAAAAGAAGCAGCGGGGACTCCCCCGAAGCTTACGGATGTTACATTATTAAAATTATTACCCGTGATAGTCACTACTTCCCCAGTGCCTGCTATCAGCGGACTTACTAGTGTAATTTGGGGTTCAGTAAGTTGGTTTCTTCTAACCAATACAGTAGATCCTTTCACCTTTGTCATGTCCGGTTTTCCGTCACCGTCTATATCAGTAAGGGATACATATTCAGAAAAATCCAGATAGTTTATTTTATCATCGAAAGAGATAACACCTGGGGTGCTTTTGTTTCTTAACAGAAAGTTGCTTGCCGTAGTTGTCACTACTAAGTCTACCTTTCCATCACCATCCAAATCAGCAGCATCTATATCAATCAATCCGATTTGTGCCACATCTGTGTCGGCTTTGCTTGCAAAGGATAGGTTACCTGGAGTACTGTTGTTTAGTAAAATTGAAACTGTAGTGCCAGAAAACATGCCATAATTCGGTACAGCAATGTCCAATTTATTGTCACCATCAATATCGGCTACAGCAAGGGCGTATGGATTGACCCCCGTGGCAAAGTCCTGCTTGGCTGCAAACGAAACCGTGCCCGGATTGCTGGTGTTTCTAAGCAAGGTTACCGTGTTGTCGTTATAAGAGGCAGAGGCTAAGTCCGGCTTCCCATCTCCATCGAAATCGAATAGCGCTAAACCTGATGAACTACCTATGGAAGAATTTACACCAGCTGCAAATGAAATAACATTGTTGATTGTCGTGTTCCGGTACACCTGAGCTGAAAATCCACCGTTTATTATAAGATCCAGTTTTCCATCGCCATCGACATCTGCCAGAGCAATCTCTCCGGCCGAGTCCATAGTAAAATCAAGTTTATTCTGGAAAAGCAAATTCCCTGGGGTACTGTTGTTGATAAATATGGTTACGGTGTTACTGCAGCAATGAGAAATGGCCACGTCAGGCAAACCATCGCCATTGATATCGCCCACCGCTAATTGCCGAGGTCCAGATGCACCGGTAGTAAATTCCTGTTTTGTCGCATAGGACACTGACTTTAGCACAGAAGTATTCCTGAAAACAGTAAGCACATTCGCATTGTCACTGATTGCCAACAAATCTGCTTTGCCATCACCATCCAAATCTGCTGAAGTCAATCGCCTGGGATCGCGGGATGTTTCCAATGTTATCAATTCACTTGACCAACCAGTAAGTGTGCCTCCACCTTCAAACAACACGCTGAAGGGTTGGGGTGAGTAGGCAATCAAATTGTTTACCCTCACTGCTACAGACTCAAAGCTAGCGCCAGCTGGGACAACAACGGTTAGAGAAGTAGGACTGGCTGCGGTAACAGTGGCCTTGATAGAACCAAAGTAAACATGGTTATCTGCTACAACCGTACTAAAGTTAGATCCCGTAATGACAACCGTAGCACCTACAGCAGCTTTGGCAGGTGCTATTGAACTAACTATAGGAGGATGCGTAAAGATAAACCCGGCTAACGATGCCGTGCCTGACGATGTTGTGACAGAAACATTGCCCGAACTACCATTGGCCACTACGGCTGTAATCGTAGTTGGCGAAACACGCGTAAAGGATGCAGCTGCTGTGCCCCCGAAACTTACATTCGTTACCGTGGAGAAATTAGCCCCAGTAAGGGTAACCGTAGTGCCTACCCCTGCTGTTTGCGGAGTGAAGGACGAAAGTACAGGTTCTGTGAGCATACTTTCAAATACAAAAAACTGTGAGTTGGTATCGTTGGTAGATAAGATGTCTGGACGGGCATCAGCATTTATATCGCCTATGCACAGATAAGTAAAATAGGTGCTGGGGTCAGGGCTTACTTTGGCAGCAAAGGATATTGTGGAACCTGTAGTAGTGTTTCGGTATATAGCCAACCGGTTCGGGTTCCCTTCCATTATAGCAATGTCTGGTCTCGCATCGCCATCAATATCACCAACTACCGTGCGCCCGGGAAAGGTTCCTACAGTTAGTGTGCTAGCTGTTGCCAATGAAAGCGCCCCCACCGAACTCGTATTTCTAAAAATGGAGAAATCACTGGTCAATACGCCTACATCTAACTTTCCGTCAATATCAAAATCGGCAACAGTCAATGATGCACCTGTAGCAGAAGTGGTATAGTCTACAGAAGCTGCAAATGAAATAGTACCGCTGGTACTGGTATTTCTATAAAGAGATACTTCAGGTGTGTTGAAAGAGGGACCATTGTTCGCTACAATCAAATCAGCTTTATTATCCCCGTCCAAATCAGCCAGGTGGGCATCGGTATATCCAATACCTGTAGCGAAATCTACTTTTGCAGCGAACGAAAGTGAGCCTACTGCAGAGGTATTTCGAAGTATCCCAACACCCGCATTACTACCAGTAACCATCATGTCCAACTTACCGTTGCCATCTAAATCGCATAACTGCACTTTAATGGGGTAATTAGCTACGGTAAAATCTACTTTTGCAGCAAAAGAAATGCTGCCTCCGGAGGATGTATTTCTAAAAACAGAGATGGTTGTTCCGGGATTGGAGCCATCGCCAAGGTTGGCCACTGCCAAATCAAGAAGCCCATCCCCATCTAGATCCCCGGTGGCTACATATACCGGCCCCAGGTTAGTAGTAAAATCAATTTTTGGGGCGAAAGAGATAGTACTTGCCGTGCTTGTGTTAGCATAGATAGAAATGGTGGTGCCTGTTGCTGTGTTGTTGTTGGCTGTTACGACATCCAACTTGCCATCCCCGTTCAAATCGGCTGTAGTGATAAAAGAAGCACCTGTAGCTGCCGAGAAAGTTTCTTTAGACTTGAACGAATTAACATCTAAAACGCCTCCTCCGATAAAGGTAACTGCATACGAGAGAGCAGAGGAGGCTGTGAGATTAGCTGTAGTGACAGTGATGGGTGCATAGGCCGCACCGGAAGGAACGGTAACGGTGAGTGACGTAGTTGATGCTGTTGTGACGGTAGCTTTAACCCCTCCAAAATAGACAACATTATTCGCGGGTGTTGCATTAAAGTTGGTACCGGTAATGGTTACACTCGATCCAATTGCACCACTAAGAGGATTAAACGATGTAATGGTGGGTTGGGCGACTGTACATAATGCAAAAATAAAAAGCACAACAGAGGTTAGAAAAAAACGCATGGGGAACGTATTTAATGTTACTTCAGAAAATATTTCAAATCTACCTATTTGTGTTCTACATCAAAAGACAAATTCCAGTGGATATGTGAAAATGTCCGCTGAACAACTGATAAGCGTTTGAAAACTAAATTGAGTTAACCTATTTCTGTTACCTCATCATCCGTAAGTGGGTTGCCCACACAAGATAAGTACATAACCTTCGACTCGTTAGCTTTGCGGTTGCAATATGGATTTACTCCGTAATCTTGATCATGAAAAGCAGTGTGGTGGGTGACTATCAAGCAATGTTCTGTGAGAGGTTAACATTCGATGATAGTTTTTCAGATATGTCTTTATCTCTTACGCAGTAAGACGATCGATCCGGAACTTTTAGAAGTGCGGCCAGCATAGTCAGTGAGCCTGGCCACAAAGGCATAGGTGCCATCGGGTTGATCCACACCGCGGAAGGTACCATCCCAGCCTGTTTCAAAATCGTTGCTGGTAAACATCAGCTCGCCCCAACGGTTGAATATTTCCATTTCAAAAGACGCTACGTATTGACCGTAGACTTTAAAGACTTCATTCTCCACCGGTCCCTGTTTGTCGGGTGTAAAGGAAGTGGGATAAAAGAGGTTAGGTCTTCTGATCACTTCTAGCGTATTGGAGTTAACAGCAGGTAAGGTCCCATCAACCGGTATGACAAAAACTTTATAGGTAGTAACCTGGTTGACTAAATCATTCTCCTCATCTAAAAAGGACGTGGAGGTGCTGGGGGGATAGACCCGCAGTCGCGCACCGGTTTGAGAATACTTTTCTAATCGGTAGGCAGCCACGCCACCAGACCACCCCTGGTAGTCAGTCCAACTTATACTCACTTTATTATCGGTGGATACAGTGGCCGACAGAAATACAGGACAGACATCCAGATCGTTCTCGGTGAAATTGTTACACGCATCCTGATAAGGAATTTGATAACACGAGGGGGACGTCAAAGACGTTTGTGTATCGATAAAGGGAGTGCTGGTAAGTGAGGTGTACAAGGTATATCCTGTACCAGCCAAACTTTTATAAATAGAGTATTCTTCTGCTGTGAGCGCATTGGTCCAACTCAATTCAATTGTGGAAGCCTCATTATACGTAGCGTTGATATCGGTAAGGGCAGGGGGTTTTTGTGTGGTAAAACTGGTTACGCATTTTTCTAAGGACGTAGAGGTAGCACCACCTGGGTAGTTGGCGATCAGTTGGTAGCAATAGGTTTCGTTACACAGTACATCGATGTCATTTAAGGTACGGCCTGCAGCCGGAATATTCAATAAATAAGAGTTTTGATTGCGTAGCAAGCTATAGTTCGCCATGCCGGCAGAATTGGTATTCCAATCCAGTTGATTAAAACCATCTTTTGCTGTGGCGGCAAATACCATAGAGCAAACAGTAGCCGAGGCATACGAAGCCGTGTTGGTACAGGCATCAACCGCGCCTATTCGGAAGCAATAGAAATTCGTTGCATTGCTGAGACTTTGAATGGTATCCCGTGCCTCTTCGTATGCATTTTTTATTTGCTGAAAGGTGCTGTTATTGTTAATGCCAATATCCAATCTGCCGAGTACATTTTGCGGTAGGGTGTATTGTACATCCAACGCTGTTTCGCTTATCGTTTGGAGACTGTTGATGGTGGGAGCCGGAATGGCCGCCACCGCTGTAAATGATTTGGTATTGGTGGTGCAATTATCTGCTGCGTTTAAATTTCTTCCCCGAATGCCAATGGTCTTGGCTCCCGATCCATCGATAAAGGTGTGATTGTCTTTGGCTAAACTTCCGGAAGGAACGGTAACGGTGGAGCCATCGCTATAATTGATAACGTATTGATTGTAGTTGGTATCGACCACTTTCACTTGTACGGCATTGCTGTTACAGGTGTAGATGTCAAATTCAGGAGCGATGTTGGCGACTACATCAATTTCAATTTCATCGGGGGTCACACAATTATTACTGCTGCAAAAGCGCAAGGTGAATTTTCCGGGTGTTGTGTAGGAATAAGAAACAGTAACACCTGAACGATGATCCGCTGCGGAGGGATTAAATCCATCCCCCAGGTAATCGTAGAAGCAAGCCCCCCCACAATCCACCAGACTGGTGGCTGTCACTGTAAAAGGAGCACAGCCCTTAATCTGATCTACCTGAAACTGACCTAGTTTGCCGACATAGGGCTGCGCATAGGCCAGGGTGGTCAGAAGTGAGAAAAGAAGTAAGAGCTGTTGACGAATCATGAAGGAAGGTTCACGGTTTTAAGAAACTGTTCTGCTTTTGCGATGTCCGTATGCAATAAGCGATCTTCTTCCATAAACGAAACTTGCTTGCGGAAAGTATTCGTGAACTCCTGCAGCACTTTAGATGTATGCAGTGGCCTCCGGAATTCAATAGCCTGTGCGGCCGTGAGTAATTCAATAGCCAGAATAGAATACAAATTATTTACAATGCGATGCATTTTAGTGGCCGCATTGGCCCCCATGCTTACATGATCTTCCTGTCCGTTAGAAGAAACAATAGAATCCACCGAAGCCGGTGAGCACAGTTGTTTATTCTGACTCACAATGGAGGCAGCGGTGTATTGGGGAATCATCATACCGGAGTTAATACCCGGGTTGGCCACAAGGTAATTCGGCAATTCGCGCGAGCCGGAAATTAATTGATAGGTTCTGCGCTCTGAGATGTTACCCAATTCAGCGGTAGCAATGGCCAGAAAATCAAGGGCTAATGCCAGGGGCTGACCGTGGAAGTTACCACCCGACAATACTTCATCGGCTTCCGGAAATACATTTGGGTTATCGGTCACACTGTTGGCTTCTTTGAGCATCACCTTTGTTACATACTCAATGGCGTCTGCACTCGCTCCGTGTACTTGTGGTATGCATCGGAAGGAGTAGGGATCTTGTACGTGCTTCTTGGGTTGTCGAATGATTTCGCTGTCTTTCAGGAGTTCGTGAATAGCGGCAGCAACACTCACTTGCCCTGGATGCGAACGCACCGCATGAATCTTTGAATCGAAGGCTTCGATGCGACCATCAAAGGCATCCAGCGAAAGCGCACCAATGGTATTGGCCAAGGTTAAAATACGTTTGGCATGTAACACAGACCACAGGCCATACGCCAGCATGAATTGTGTGCCGTTTAGTAAACCTAACCCTTCCTTCGATTGTAAGTGAAGGGGCTGCCAGTTGAATTGGTTGTTGACAGCAGCCGCTGATTTACGTTCACCCTTCACCAGTACTTCACCTTCGTTCAGTAGTGGTAAGCACAAATGAGCAAGCGGTGCTAAATCACCAGAGGCTCCGAGTGAGCCCATTTCATAGACGACTGGAAATACATCATTATTAAAGAAATCAACGAGACGTTGTACTGTACTGACTTGCACACCGGAATTACCGTAGGACAAGGACTGCACTTTTAAGAAGAGCATGAGGCGTACAATCTCTGCGGGCACTTCCGTACCCGTTCCGCAAGCATGTGACTTCACCAGGTTTTCCTGCAACTTCTCCAGTTGATCGGCCGAAATGTTTTTGTTGTAGAGAGAACCAAAGCCGGTGTTGATACCATAGATAGGAGCGGAGGACTTTTTCAGTTTCTCGTCCAAATAAGTTCTACAAGTCTGGATCTTGGTGGTGACTTCGCTCGATAAAGAAAGCTGTGTCGGATGAAAAGCGATGCTCGCCAGCGTTTCAAGCGACAGAGTGTTGGTGGTGATAATGTGGTGGTTAGCCGGCATGGTTAAGGATGAAGTAAGTACTTTAATTTCTACTGAATGGTGTTTGTTGTTCCAGTCATGCCGAGGTACGAGGCATCTTCTGTTGTCGTCTCCTAGCTATTCAGAAGACACCTCGTTCCTCGGTGTGACAAAGGTTATGTGGAGAGTGTTTTAATAATCTCCTCTAAACTCACTTTCTCCTGCGTACCGGCATCCATATTCTTCAACATCAGCTTGCCTTCCTTTCTCTCTTCCTCTCCAATCACAATCGTAAATGAAATCATCTTCTTGTTGGCATAGTCTAACTGTTTCTTCAGCTTGCTTTCATCTGGATACAACTCGGAAGCAATACCGGCAGCGCGTAAAGCGGCCAGCACTTTTAATCCGTAGCGCATGCTTTCTGTATCCAAAAAGCAGATCAGCACTTTAGAAGAACGTTGTATTTCTTTCGGGAAGAGTTGAAGCTCTTCCAACACATCGTAGAGACGATCTACCCCGAAAGAAATTCCCACACCGGATAAGTTTTCTTTATCGCCAAAGCTGGCTGTTAAATTATCGTAGCGACCGCCACCGCTTACGCTGCCAATGGCTACGTTGTTCACCTTTACTTCGAAGATGCAACCCGTGTAATAGCTCAAGCCGCGTGCGAGGGAAATATCAAACTCCAGATTGCTTTGGTTAGAGCCCGATGCTTCCAATAAGTCAAAGACAGTTTTTAGATCACTCAATCCTTTTTGTCCGCTTTCCGATTTGAATAAAGCAGTTAACGCCAGACGCTTTTCTTCGTTGCTGCCGGTGGTGTTGAGAATGTTAAAGAGTAATTCAATTTTATCCGGAGCAAAACCTGCTTCACTTAGTTCTTTGCTGACGCCTTCTTTACCAATCTTATCCAACTTATCGATGGCCACGTACAAAGCGGTCTCTTTTCCTGTTGCTTCTATCGTATCGGCTATGCCCTTGAGCACACCTCTGTGATTGATCTTAATCGTAAAGTCTGTGACACCCAATCCTTTCATCACCTCGCGGATCATCATCACAATTTCAGCTTCGCAGAGGAGGGAGGTAGTACCCACTACATCGGCATCGCATTGGTAGAATTCGCGGTAGCGACCTTTCTGCGGACGATCCGCTCTCCAAACAGGTTGGATTTGGTAGCGCTTAAAAGGAAAGGTAATCTCGCCACGGTTCATCACTACATAGCGCGCAAAGGGAACGGTGAGATCGTAGCGGAGGCCTTTTTCGGAAATGGAAGAAGTTATAGCTTTTGAATTGCGTGCTTCGAGCTTGGCGCTATCGACATCCTTTAAGTAATCACCTGAATTTAAAATCTTGAACAACAACTGATCCCCCTCATCACCATACTTGCCGGTCAGTACCGAAAGGTTCTCCATCGTAGGAGTCTCTAAGGGTTGAAAGCCATATTTTTGATAAACCGAACGAATGGTATTGAAGATAAACTGACGCTTGCCCATGGCTGCGGGCCCGAAATCGCGTGTTCCTTTAGGTATGCTTGGTTTTTCCATGATTACAAGGCAGCAAATTAGCGATTAGGGCTAAATTTTCAGGAATTTCGTATTCATTATTTGACAATTCGTAAAAGCTTGTTACTTTTGCGCTCCTTTTAAACAAATTTGTCATGGCTGTAACCCGACTGAAGAGAAAGAACCGCAAAGATAAATCGATATCTGCGATAAGACGCCAGTCTTTGAAGAACGAAGGCTTTAAGCCCGTTATTAAGAATGTTGATAT
>LNEN01000199.1 GCA_001464155.1 Cytophagales bacterium Ga0077538
GGTCTGCAATGATTTTATAGGTAATCGAAAGGCCAAGACCTGTGCCTTCTCCTGGAGCCTTCGTGGTGAAAAAGGGATCGCTTATTTTCGGAAGGTTTTCTCTCGAAATACCAGAGCCATTGTCGGAAATTGTCAACTTGAGGTAATCATTCTCCACAGCGGTAGTAATGCGAATAAGACCGTTCTTTTGAATGGCTTGCTCTGCATTGGATAAGATATTTAAAAGAGCCTGGTGTAACTGCCCTTCATTACCCACAATAGTGGGAATTGCTTCAAGATAGTTTTTCTCAATGACGGCCTTATGCTTTAGCTTACTTTGTAAGATTAGCAGACAGTTATCCAGAATTTTATGTAAGTCACATGATTCATTTTGATGTGTGTTTTGCCGGCTAAAATGACTCAATCCTTTCACAATAGCCGTAGCACGGTTTACTCCTTCATTGATAATGTCAATAAAGGGTCTTGCTTCTGCTTCCACTTTTGCATGCTGACTTTTTAAATGACTGGCCAGAGCATTGGCGCCACCTTTAATGAAGTTCAGGGGATTATTGATCTCGTGGCCAACGCCTGCGGAAAGTATACCCAGCGAAGCCATTTTTTCAGATTGAATTAATTGGTCCTGAGTTTTTTGCAGGTTGTTGAGTGTAGCTTTTAATTGCTCATTGCTGTGTTGTAGTTCTTGATTGGTGGCCACAATTTGTTCGGAGCGTTCTTGCACCAATGCTTCCAGATTTTCGCTGTATTTCTTCAGTTCATTTTGTGCTTTTCGAAGCTCCGTAATGTCTTGTATGAATACTGAAACGCCTGTAACTTCTTGCCCGTGGCGGATTGGGTTGCAGGTGAATATGAAATAGAATAACCCATTGGCCGTTGGGTAATCAATAATTTTTGAAAGTTTCTCACCCTCCAGTGCCCGCGTTAAGAGTGGTCGGAACAGTTCAGGTAAAGGAGATTTTAGATGATCGAGAATGGGCATTCCTTTATACAGCTCCAACCCTGTTACGGTGCGTGCATATTTTTGAAAGGTATGATTGTATTCTACGAGGCGTAAGTTTTTATCCAGCAAACCGATAATGTTGGTAGTACTTTCGACAATCGATTTAAGATTTGCTTCTCGTTGTAGGGTAATGCGTTCGGCTTCTCGTTGATCGGTCGCATCGATACCAATGCCAATCGTTTCTTTGATAGCCCCCTGTTTATCGTAGAGGCGAACGGAGTTCCAGGCGATGATTCTCTTTTGATCCGTCTTTGTTCGGAGGGTCATTTCATAATTACGCACTTCATTTTGCTTTACGCGCTTGGCCAAGAGTTCTACTTGTTTGTACTCCTCCCCCGGATACATAACGCGCCACCAGTTTTTACCAATGATTTCGGCTTTGGTATAACCGGTAATTTTTTCAGCAGCCGGATTCATAAAGGTGACAAGGCCTGCGTGATCAATGCCCACGATAAGTGCTGAAGTAGACTCAATGATGGTGCTGGAATAATTGCGCTCGGCCTCTAACTCTTCGCGGTAGCGCAACTCTTTTTTTCGCAGATAACGAAAAATGAAAATAAGAGAAACGACAATGGCTGTATAGACGATAATCAGCAACCATAGGTTTTGTTTAAATTCATCTAATAAAATGCTTCTCGGGGCAGTAACAACTGTGCAGTGATTGAGGTAGTTAACCGGAGTTTTTATACCGATGACCGGAACCTTATCGATGGAACTATAAGCGGTGAAGAAGCTTATGGAATCCTGTTGGTATTCTATTTTCTTGTTGCTGTAAATGGAGGCCTGTTGGTGTAGCACACTATCATACCGACTTCGCGCCAAAGGATAATATAATTGAATAGTGTTGAACGTGGCATTGACAAGTTGTATATGATACTCGGGATGAAGACTAAAACTTTCCAACTCTTTCAGTAGTTTGTTCACACTGATGGCAGAGGTGTTCACAGCCAGGAGTTGTTGGTCTTTATTTCTTAACGGTACCCGGATAGGCACAATCCAGTCGCTGATGGCATCAAAAAAATAGGCTTCACCAATTACAATTTGTTTAGCCTCTTTCGCCTGTTCAAAAGTCCGTTTCGTTTTTTCGGAAGCAGCTAAGTTAGGTAAGTTTGCCTGGTTGAGACTTCCCGTAAAGGTGATAAGTTGACCAGTAGTATCGACTAAACCAATGGCTAAAAATTCTTCGTGCACATTGATAGCACTCTTGGCTACTTCAAGCCTTTCTTGCATTTGATTAGGACCGGTTATGGAAAGTAAACGTTCCCCTACACTGACCAGCCCAAGCTCTCGTTGATAAAAGCTAAGCTGATAAAAGCTGTTGAGGAAAGACCCTGTGGTGGCCAAATCACGAAAGCGTTCCTTCTTGATCTGCTGCCAATTCCAATACCCTACACCGATGGTAAAAGCGGTAACCAATAGTAGAATAATCAGAAAGGTCTGATTAATAAAAGAGGTCTTGGCATTCATAGCAGACCGGATACACGATTAAAGCCGGAGTTAGGTAAAAATAACCAACATTCTCTTACAATTCAGACTGACTTTCCCCAAAGTAGCGTTTTTCTATTTTTTCCTGTCGTTGGGTGTTTTTACCTTTACCAGCCTTAATTTGTTCTAAAAGCTATGTCGGAAGAAAAGAGTTTGAATTTCCTGGAAGAGATTGTTGAGAATGATTTACGAGAGGGTAGGTATACCAGCATTGCTACTCGTTTTCCTCCAGAACCAAATGGCTACTTGCATATTGGCCATGCCAAAAGTATTGCCTTGAACTTCGGACTTGCCCTTAAGTATGGAGGCAAAACCAATCTTCGGTTTGATGATACCAACCCAGTTACCGAAGACACAGAATATGTGGAGAGCATAAAGGGTGATGTGAAATGGTTAGGCTTTTCCTGGGCTAATGAACTATATGCATCCGACTACTTTCCTCAGCTCTACACCTATGCCCTCACCTTGATTAAGAAAGGCTTAGCCTATGTAGATGACAGCACCAGCGAAGAGATAGCCGCACAGAAAGGTACCCCTACACAAGCGGGAACGAACAGTATGTATCGGAATAGAAGTGTAGAAGAAAACCTGGAGCTTTTCACAGCCATGAAGGAGGGAAAGTGTCCTGATGGTGCAAAAGTATTAAGAGCCAAAGTGGATATGGCCCATACCAACATGTTGATGCGCGATCCCATTATCTATCGCATTAAGCATGCCCATCATCATCGTACGGGCGACACCTGGTGTATTTATCCGATGTACGACTTTGCCCACGGACAAAGTGATTCGATTGAAAAAATTACACACAGCATCTGTACACTGGAATTTGTCCCTCACCGCGATTTGTACAATTGGTTGATTGAGAAATTGGAAATTTATCCTTCTCGTCAATATGAGTTTGCGCGCCTTAACATGACTTACACCATGATGAGTAAACGCAAACTGTTGTTGTTAGTCAACAATAAGCATGTAACAGGCTGGGATGACCCACGCATGCCTACCATAAGCGGTATGCGCAGAAGGGGCTATACACCCGAGGCAATTCGAGATTTCTGTGAACGCATTGGCATCGCCAAGCGTGATAATCTAATTGACATTAGTTTGTTGGAATTTTGCGTGCGTGACCATCTCAATAAAATTGCCGAGAGACGCATGGTGGTCTTTGATCCCTTAAAAGTTACCATCCTCAACTATCCTGAAGGGCAAACAGAAGACTTACCTAGCGAAAATAATCCGGAAGCTCCTGAGACCGGTATGCGCACCATGCCCTTTGGAAGAGAGTTGTGGATTGAGCAGGAAGATTTTATGGAAGTACCTCCCAAGAAGTATTTCCGCTTAGCTCCCGGACAAATGGTTCGGTTGAAGAGTGCTTACATTATCAAGTGTGAGGAGTTTGTAAAGGATGCTTCGGGTAAGGTGGTAGAATTAAAGTGCACCTATATACCCGAAAGCAAAAGCGGCAATGATACATCTGGTGTACAAGTGAAAGGAGTCATCCATTGGGTGAGTAAGGAGAAGGCAGTGCCGATGGAGGTTCGTTTATACGACCGACTGTTTATTACCGAAGACATGAATGCAGCGGAGGGTGATTTTACCGAACATCTTAATCCTCATTCTCTGGAAAAGAAGACTGTGTATGCAGAACCATCCCTAGCAGATGCTAAGCCAGGGGATCGCTATCAGTTTTTAAGAATGGGATACTTCTGCATGGACGAGGACTCCACTCCAAATACATTGATCTTTAACCGGACTGTTACCCTAAAAGATATGTGGGCTAAGCAAGCAGGAGGGAAGTAGACTTTTCCCCTGCTTTCAACGTTTTCTCTTTTATGATGAAGTACATTCCTTGTATTTCCAGAGCTGTGAAGGAAAAGTAAAAATCACGAGTTTACTAAGCGCAAGGGCTTTGCACAAGCTACCGCTAGTTAGGTGTTGTTTGTAAAGTATAGTAAAAGAACGTTCAATAAAAGAAAAGGAAACACAGATAAAGTGAATCTGGAAGCAATTGTGTATGTTGGTGTGAATGATTTTTTTCAAAATGCAAACAAACAGATTCAGTAGACTTCTTCTTTTACTGTTTCTTTTCAGTACGAGTCTTGAAGCACTACCCCAAACCAGTGATAAACACACGATCCTCCCCACGGTGGATATTAGTCCGCTCTTAACAGAAAAGAAGACTAATCCGGAAGCACCAACCTACTCCATTACCATTACGGTAATCAACATCCGCAATAAAGAAGGTGTGTTGCGGTTTAAATTCCATGATGACAAGACACCCTTTCAACATGAGACAGGTTTTTTGCGCATCGTGGTTCCGAAGACTGCCTTTGAAGGAGATTCCTTTACCGTTACCTATACTGGTTTCCCTTCTAAAAATATGGCTATAGCTTTAGGCGATGATGAAAATAATAATGTGGAGTTAGACATGGGTTGGTTTTATCCGAAGGAAGGCCATGCCTTTTCAGATTATTATCACACGGCTTTTCGTAGACCAGTATATGAGGATTTTGACTTCTTCCTGGATAGCGACCGCAAGGTGCTGATGAAGATGCGGTATTATTAGTACCCGTTCATTCGTAAGAATATTTTATCATCAAATCGCAAAAGAATAGGTCATCATTTAGTTTTAAGGCCAGAAATAACCTTCAAATATTTCTTGAATTTGTTTCTGTAAGACAACCTCATCGAGTGGGTCTTTATCTGACAAGGTTGATTTTTTGAAGAAAGCTATATTGTTTTCTTGGGCGTCAATGATCATAGTGTAAATAGTTGAGCTGGCTTTTATAGGTGTCTCATAGTACATGCCCAATGTCAGTAAACCCATGCCAATACCTTTGGCAATTTGCCCTCCGTAATTTCCTTTGCCTCTTGTAAAGCCTGTGGTAACGGTAACAAGTCCAAAGCGTTTTTCACTGTTTTCTAATAGTGCATCTAGAGTGGGAGTTAAACGGAGAGAAGAAATATTTTTATTTCTGTCAGCACTGGTGCATAAAAGTTCTATTTCTTTACTAAGCTCATTGTAAGTTGATAAATCCTCTGCCAGTAACTTTCCTGTTATGGGGAGGCGATTACCGAAGGTAGAGATTACATTCGTAAGTCTTATTTTAGACTTCTCTGAAAGGGTATCATTATAACGTCCTTTGTTCCCTTTTTCGATTAGACTAATATAGGCAAGGGGCTCAAATAGTTGTAAATCAGTAATGTCAGTTGCCCGAACAGAGGAGGTAAGGGGTCGTGTAGAAACACAAGAAGCAAAAAAGAAGGAAGATAGTAGTATAATGTATAGTGTGTCTTTTTTCATGATCGAAATATGATCGGCAAATAAATGGTATTTCTAATTATTAATCAGTGGT
>LNEN01000200.1 GCA_001464155.1 Cytophagales bacterium Ga0077538
TAAAGTCATAGAGTGTATAAGGGAGTTGGGGAATATTTCTTTTTGATAACTCAGCGATGTGTCTATCCCCACTGATAACAACAACCTTTTTATCAGGGTAGCGTGCTAGCAGATTATAAAAACGTTGAAGCGCCTTGGGGAAATTTCCCCATTTCTCGAAGCGGTGATCCTGTGCTATCAACTGGATACTTGAGTTAATCAGGATAAGATTGGCTGTTGAGTTTCTGATTTCACTTTCAAGCCAGGTCCATTGTTCCTCGCCTAGTACGTCACCTTCTGGATTACTGCGATAATACGAGAGTCTCTTTTTTGTCAGCGTGTCTAACACATAGTCTTTGTAAACCGTATCCCGGAAATAGCGTGTATCGAGGTTGATAATTTTAATGCTTGCCTCTCCTTTTTGAAGCAAGGTTGAGTTGTAAAGCCCTTCATGTTTCCAGATCTCATCTTCCTTGGCAAAGCCAAGAAAGTTGGCTGCGAGTTGCTTACTTTCTTTTTTAATGGAGAAATATTTTCCACCATCATTGGTTCCGTAATCATGATCATCCCAAGTGCCGGTTACCGGGCAGGTGGCCAGTACCTGTTGGTAGGAGGATCTATTTTTCTGCTCAGAATAGTATTTTTCTAAATCCTGAAGATTTTTAGTATCTGCATAAATATTATCTCCTCCCCAAATCCAGAGATCAGGCCGGCTGGATACCACTTCTTCCCAAAGCTGTTCCTGATTGGTCTGCTGAGAACACGAACCAAAGGCGATGCGAAAAGTACTTTGCGCATGGGTGATAAAAGAAAGTAGCAGAAAAAGGCTTGTGCTGATTGTTTTCATGCATCAAATTATGTCCATTCAATCACTAACTGTTAGTTAGCTAGTTATCTTATTGTTAAATTCCCCAAAACTTAAAAACATGAAGATACTCTTCACGCTTCTTTTCTGTATTTGTTTTGCGTTTGCAGGCGCGCAAGATATGAAACAAGATTCGATCTACATGCGGCAGCATTACGATCAATTTGAATATTCGATACCCATGCGTGATGGCATAAAGCTTTACACCTTGGTTTATGTACCTAAAGACAAGAGTAAGACCTATCCGATTCTGTTAAACAGAACTTGTTACAATGCCTCTTCCTATGCCGATTGGAAAACGTATTCGCATCCTTCAAAATACTTGGTTCGTGATAAATATATTCTTGCTTTTCAGGATGTGCGGGGCCGCTATATGAGTGAAGGTGTTTTCAACAACATGACTCCCAACATTCCGGGTAATGATAAGAAGAACAATACAGCCATCGATGAAAGCTCAGATACCTACGATGCCATTGATTGGATGATAAAGAACATTAAGGGAAATAATGGAAAGGTTGGAATGTTTGGTATTTCCTATCCCGGCTTCTATACGGCTGCGGCCATACCGGATGCCCACCCAGCCTTAAAGGCCTCTTCGCCACAGGCACCTATTTCTGATTTTTTCTTTGACGATTTTCACCACAACGGGGCGTATCTACAGAGTTATACTGCCGCCTTTGCGGTATTTGGTTATCAAAAGGATAAGTTGACGAAGGAGGATTGGTATGAGGATAAGCTGATGCGCCTGTATGGAAAACCGGTGACAGATGGGTATGATTTTCATTTAAAAAATGGCCCGCTGAAAAATGTAACTGAAAAGTATCACCACGATAATTTTTTCTGGCAGCAAATTATTGATCATCCTAACTACGATGAGTTTTGGCAGAAACGAAATCTATTACCCCATCTTACGAATGTTAAGCATGCAGTTATGACAGTAGGCGGTTGGTTTGATGCTGAGGACTTATACGGACCGCTTCAGATCTACAAGCGAATTGAGCAGACAAGTCCTGGCGCACTTAACACCATTGTAATGGGCCCCTGGGGGCATGGTGACTGGGCTTGGGAACAAGGCAAGCATTATCATAACCATATCTATTTCGGAGATAGTATTTCTACGTTTTACCAGCGTGAAATTGAACGAACATTTTTTGCTTATCATTTGAAAGGAGAAGGTTCTCCTAAGCTGCCAGAAGCCTATATGTTTGATACAGGTAAAAAGGAGTGGAAAAAGTATGATGTTTGGCCACCCAAAGAACTACCCTTGCAACTCTACTTTGGTGAAGGTGGAAAGCTTTCTATAAACAAACCATTGAATGAGAAAGCAGTGTTTGAGTACATGAGTGATCCTGCAAAGCCTGTTCCCTACACCTCACAAACGGAAGGACTAACGTTTACACCGCGCAGGTTTATGAGTGACGATCAGCGTCAGGCCAGCACCCGACCCGATGTGCTCACCTTTGAAACAGAGGTACTCATAGAGGATGTGACCGTTGCCGGTGAAATATTGGCAAAGTTAAAGGTGGCTATTAGTGGAACGGATTCAGATTTTATTGTGAAGCTGATCGATGTCTATCCTCCGGATCACCCCAACTATGATAAAAATCCTAAGAACGTAATTATGGGAGGCTATCAACAGTTAGTGCGAAGTGAAGTATTCAGAGGTCGGTTCAGAAATAGTTTTGAGAAGCCAGAACCTTTTGTGTCTAATCAAATCACCGATGTGAATTTTCCTTTACAGGATGTGTTGCATACCTTTAAAAAGGGGCATAAAATGATGATTCAGATTCACAGTACCTGGTTTCCGTATATTGATCGTAACCCTCAGAAATATGTAGACAACATCTATAAGGCTAACGAAGAAGACTTCATTAAGTCCACTATAAAAGTGTATGGTACTTCTATGGTGGAAGTGGGTGGTGAGCAAAAAATGAAGGCCCGGGTAGATGTGAAAAATTAGAAGAGTATAGAGTTGGAGAAAAATCCTCGATGCTCACTATCGGGGATTTTTATTGCTACATTTCTTTTCTTGTTGAATGGAATTTTATTTTGGAAATGTGCATTCCTCTTTAATTTTGAATTTAAATAGTCACTTAATGAAGTACGCGTTTTTTGTTGTTTTTCTTTTTATTGGATATTCAAGTTTTGCTCAGTTTAAAAACACTAAACTGACAGAAGCCAAGGTTGGAGACAAGTTTCAACCCTGTGAACCCAGTGTTGCCATCAACCTAAAGAATACCAACAACATAGTGGCAGCGGTAGTGCTGGACAGAATTATTTACACGAACGATGCAGGGAATACCTGGCAGGAAAAGACAGTGACTTCTCCCTTTGGAGTGTAAGGAGACCCTGCCCTTATTTCTGATACGAAAGGAAACCGATCTTTCGGGTGAAGGAAGAAGTAATGATGCCTGGCTGGATCGGATGGTGGTAAACAAAACAACCGATGGAGGAGCTAACTGGAGTAAGGGAGTTTCTATTGGACATAACCCACCAAAGGACCAGGACAAAGAATGGCCGGCCATCAATTTCAAAAATGATGATCTCTATCTTACGTGGACCCAGTTTGACAAGTATGGAAGTAAGGATGCCGCCTGCCAATCGAACATAATGTTTAGTAAGTCTTCCAACAAGGGTGATAAATGGAGTAAACCAATACTTCTCTCACAAACACCCGGGGATTGTATAGATGATGATAATACGGCTGAAGGAGCTGTACCTGCTGTTTCAGGTGATGGGAAAATTTTTGTGACCTGGTCCAATCAAGGTAAAATTTTTATGGATCGCTCCTATGATGGGGGTGATACCTGGCTGAGAAACGATTTAGCACTTTTTGAACATGCCGGAGGTTGGGCCATGGATATTCCAGGGATCATGCGCTCGAACGGTATGCCTGTATTAGTGATTGATAATAGCAAAGGCCCCTATGCAGGAATGTTGTATTTGATTTGGGGTGAACAGCGCAATGGTGATTCGGATATTATGTTTTCACGGTCAAGTAATAATGGTGAAAACTGGACAGTCCCTGCTAAAATAAATAATGATGCAAGTGGCAAGCATCAATTTTTTCCCTGGCTGACGATTGATCAAACCACTGGATACCTCTATACAGTATTCTACGATCGAAGGGAACATGAAGGAAACGAGACAGATGTGTACCTGGCCTACTCTATGGATGCTGGGATAACGTTTACCAATGTGAAAATTAGTGAATCACACTTCGTGCCAAGTGCTTCTGTTTTTTTCGGTGACTATACCAACATTGCGGCTCATAAAGGCATGATTGTGCCTGTGTGGACCCGCATGGATGATGGGAAGACAAGTGTGTGGACTACCGTTATCAAACACGAAGACTTGGTAAAGGCAGCCTCAACTCAAAAGTAGACCGCGTTTCTATGTTCTTTTTTATTTTGAATGCCGCTCCGCCAGAATTTTTTCAACATCAGCAAGCGTAAAGTTCTTGGCGGCTAGTAATACTAAGTAGTGATAGAGTAAGTCTGCGGCCTCTCCTAAAAAGAGTGCTGCATTATCATCCTTGCTTTCAATTACTAATTCTACAGCCTCTTCACCTACTTTCTGTGCCACCTTATTAATTCCAGCATTCAGCAGTTTGTTTGTGTAAGAATTTTCTACAGGAGTAGTTTTTCTAGTCTGTATTAATTGTTCGAGTGCTTGTATGTTCCAACGCTGCTGGTTCTTTTCATTAAAGCAGGTATCTTGACCGGTATGGCATACAGGACCTTTGGGATTTACTTTTACCAATAGAGTGTCCTGATCACAGTCAATTCGGATGTCGACAAGCTCTAGAAAATTCCCAGAACTTTCACCTTTTGTCCAGAGTCTCTCTTTGCTTCTGCTATAAAAAGTAACTATTTTCTCCTGTAATGTTTTTACGTATGCAGCTTCATTCATATAGCCCAGCATGAGCACTACCTGCGTGCTAGCATCCTGAACAATACAGGGTACAAGCCCATTATTTTTGGCGAAGTCAATTGTTGGTGTGTTCATGATTATCGAATACTAATGTTTCTGTCTTTTAAATATTTCTTAAGGTCAGGTATACCAACTTCACCATAGTGAAAAATGCTGGCGGCCAGTGCAGCGTCTGCTTTCCCCAATACAAAAGCATCCATGAAGTGGCCTGCGTTTCCTGCACCACCGGAGGCAATTACAGGAATGCTCAAGATTTGGTTAAGCTTCGAAAGCGCATCAATCGCAAAACCATTCTTCGTTCCATCGTGATCCATACTAGTGAAAAGAATTTCCCCGGCACCTCGCTTTTGTCCCTCTTCCGCCCATGAGAATAATTTCTTGTCGCTGGCTTGTCTGCCACCGTGTGTATGCACGGTCCATGTGTTTGTGATCTTTTTAGCATCGATGGCAAGTACAACAAATTGAGAACCGTATGCTTTTGCTAAGTCATCAATGAGTTGCGGATTGCGCACGGCTGCGGAGTTGATACTTACCTTATCAGCTCCAGCCTCTAACAAACGACTGGCATCAGCTACTGTACTAATACCACCTCCCACCGTAAAGGGAATGTTAATGTGACGGGCGATTTCTTTTACTAACGAAGCGAAGGTCTTTCGTTCTTCGGTAGTAGCGGAGATGTCTAAGAAAACCAATTCATCGGCACCTTGTTCGGCATACAAAGCACCTAAGCCGATAGGGTCACCGGCATCGCGTATATTTTCAAAGTTCACACCCTTCACCGTACGACCTTCTTTAATGTCTAGGCAAGGTATGATGCGTTTAGTCAGCATAAGCGCTTAACTCGTTAAGTGAAATTTTATTTTCATAGATGGCCTTGCCAATAATGACTCCCTCTACATTTAATTTTTTAAGGGTCGCCAGATCACTGATCTGACTTACACCACCACTGGCAATAAGTCTTAAGTCTGGGAACTTCTCAAGTAGGGATTGATAGAGGAAGGCATTGGGGCCAGAAAGCATTCCATCCGTTGCAATGTCCGTACAGGTTACAAAAAGTCTTGGCTCCTCAAATAGGCTTATAAAATCGTAAACCGAAAGTGTTGTTTGCTCCTGCCATCCATGCAGTGCGATTTTCTCATTGCGCACATCAGCGCTGATAATTATGCTATCGATTCCAAAAGTATCAAGCCACTCGCTTACCAGGTTTTGATTTTTTGCTGCAATGCTGCCCAGATTTACTTGCGCAACACCCAGGTTGAAGAGTGACTGAATGTCGTCTTCTGTTTTGATACCACCTCCCACATCAATTTTCAAGGATGTCGCGCGCACTAATTTTTCAATAGTGTTCAAGTTTTTAACAGCTCCTGCTTTCGCTCCATCTAAATCTACGACATGTAGATACTGAAGGCCCGCTGCTTCAAATTGTTTCGCCACTTCTACCGGGCTTTCATTGTATATTTTCTTCTGCTCGTAGTCTCCTTGTGTCAGGCGAACACACTTGCCGTCTATGATGTCAATAGCTGGTATTATTTTCATGATTATTAAATGCGTAAGAATGATTGCAATACGTTCTCTCCCTCTTTCGATGACTTTTCCGGATGAAATTGCACTGCGTAAAAATTATCTTTTTTTAAGGCGGCACTGAAGGGAAGTATGTACTCGGTGACGGCAGCGG
>LNEN01000201.1 GCA_001464155.1 Cytophagales bacterium Ga0077538
CACCGGAATGAAATTGTATTCAGGATATTGCGCCTTTAATTGCTTACAGGCATTGATCACGGTGGCAATCTTATAAATGAAGTAAAGTGGTCCGGTGAAAATGTTGAGTTGATGGCCTGTGGTGACAGTAAAGGTATTCTTCTCTGCCAGCAGGTTTAAATTCGCGCCAACCGCATCGGAAATAGTAAGACCTTCGTATTGCTTTTGCAACGATGAAACTAATACCTGACGGGTCTGAGTTGTATAGGATTTGGACTTCTCTTCTACTTGAGCTTTGAAGTTTTCAACCTTTGGATAATGGTGATAAAAGGGCTTTAGTGATTCCTTTTGGTTTGCAAAATCAATGAAAAATTGATTGAAGGATTGAGTGGTCTCAAAAGGAATTCTTTGGACTTGCATAGATCAGCAACAAGAGTAGTGTGAAAACATATTGCCAATAACGACTTTTATCTCATAAAGTTCATTGAAATTATGTAGATGGCAAGGTAAAATGCGCATCTTCTTGATGGTTTGAGCCATGATAGAAAGTTAGGGGGTGAGGAGGCTCCACACTAACTCACCACCACCCCATTCAAATCAAACTCGCTGGCATCTTCAACCTTCACGTTCACGAAATCGCCAATGCGCAAATAATTATCCTTGGCAGAAATAATTACTTCATTGTCTACTTCGGGCGAGTCGTGTTCCGTGCGGCCAATAAATTCTCCTCCTTCTTTACGGTCGATCAGTACTTTAAAGGTCTTTCCGATTTTGGCTTGATTCAATTCGTAGGAAATACCCTGTTGCAACTCCATCACTTCATCTACCCGTTGTTGCTTTACTTCTGCAGGCACGTCATCTACCAAAGTTCCAGAGTGTGTATTCTCTTCGTGTGAGTAAGCAAATACACCCAGGCGATCGAAGCGTGAACGATCGATGAACGTCATCATTTCATCAAACTCTGCCGGTGTTTCCTGAGGGTGTCCGGCAATCATGGTTGTGCGGATGGCAATGCCTGGAACTTTTTGGCGAATGGTGTCTAAAAGTTGTTCGGTCTTTTCACGGGTAATTCCTCTGCGCATCAGTTGAAGCATGCGTGTGGAGCCATGTTGCAAAGGAATGTCAATGTACTTGCAAATGTTGGGCCGCTCGGCCATCACTTGTAAGGCATCCATCGGGAAGCCGGCAGGGAAGGCATAGTGCAGACGAATCCAGTCAATGCCTTCAACATCCGAAAGATTTTTTAACAGGTCAGCGAGGTTTCTTTTTTTATAAAGATCCAGGCCGTAGTAAGTAGAATCCTGCGCAATCAGTAAGAGCTCTTTGGTGCCTGCTTTGGCCAGATTCTTTGCTTCTTTTACCAATTCTTCGATAGGTCGGGAAACGTGTCCGCCACGCATTAAGGGAATAGCGCAGAAAGAACAGGGACGATCACATCCTTCGGAAATTTTTAAATAGGCGAAATGACTGGGATTGGTCAGAATGCGCTCCCCAACCAATTCGTGTTTATAATCTGCCTTAAAGGTTTTAAGCAAACGCGATAAATCCCGTGTTCCGAACCAGGCGTCTACTTCTGGGATTTCTTTCTCTAAATCGTCTTTATAACGCTGGGAGAGGCAGCCGGTAACGTATACTTTATCTACAATACCTTCTTCCTTCGCATCTACATAGCGAAGAATAGTGTCAATGGACTCTTGTTTGGCATTATCAATAAATCCGCAGGTATTAATTACCACTACACTGGCATCGTCTTGCTTGGACTCATGTGTAGCATCAATGCCATTGCCCCTAAGCTGGGTCAACAATACTTCAGAATCTACCAGATTCTTGGAGCAGCCCAGCGTAACAATGTTGACTTTGGTGTTCTTATTTCCCTTGGTTTTCAATGAATTCCCCTCGTTTTGTAGCCTGCAAAAATACTAAAAATAACAGGACGCAATTTGCGCTTCCCCGGCATCGTTTATCTTTGCCCCTTATTCGTGCCAAACGTGAGAAAAAGTAGCTGGATTTTGTGTCTTTGTGTGCTAAGCATCTCCTGCTTAGATCAGCCAGATTGCTATAATCTCACCAATAATTCCATTGACATTTCCTTCCGCAAAATGTTTGACGGAACGCTGGATACCGTAGTAATGGTAGACAATAGAATTGTTGGCTTGGATAGCTCCTTTTCCACGACTACTGACCCTCCTACAAGACAAACCTTTCCGATAGATTACACTGTTACTCGGCAAGAAATGGAGCTTGTGGATGTTGAACGTACCAGGCGCATTGCTATCGGGTATACTGTACAGAAACAGTTTGTGTCTGATGTGTGCACACCTCGCTTTTTTATTTCGAATTTGCAGAACTTACCTGAATCGAATGATTCGGTAAAAATTCTTTCTTCTATTGCCGGTGAAGGTGGACCCCACGTAGCCGTGTACCGCTGTCCTCGCCCCAACATAGTACGTGTGGCCTTTCAGCAATTGCTTAATGGAAAGATTGCCAAAGACACGGTGAGCATTGCAGATGCTGACGTGATCGATCGGCCAGAGTATTTGCCAGTCTCTTTTTACCCGGTAACCGGAAGTCTTAGTTACATTAATTTACCCTTACAGGAAAATGCCACTACTACGCAATTTGCTTTTGTGATTGAGGATGTAGTGAAGCTTATGACCTTCACCTATGATACAGTGCAGGCCACTGTTTTTGAACGTTGTGGAGTACAAACCTTCATTACCAATTTGCAGCTGGTGTCAGATATTGGAACTGTAAATTTAGCAGAGGGAGTGAAGCATAAGGCCGATAGTATTTACGATCCACCCAAAATAAATTTTGCGATACTTCAGTAGCATAGCGCTCCTCCTTCTCCTCTGTTCCTCTGCCTTTGCTCAAAAAAAGGACAGTGTGAACATACGAATGTTTATACCTACAGGCATTCGTGTGGGGATGGATGCTGTGTCTTTTGCGAAGACAAAATTTGATAATGATTACAAGGGCTTTGAAGCAGCAGTGGACGTGGACTTATATCGCTATTATCCCACTGTTGAGTTTGGAAACAGTGCTTCCAGTTATTTGTCATTAAATGGCAGCACCTATGCCAACGAGGGTAATTACTGGCGCGCAGGCATTGATGTGAATTTTATAAAGAAGGATCCCGAAAAAAATATGTTTTTTCTGGGAGCAAGGTACGGTCGCTCCAAGTATTCGGAGAATGCGACACTTATTAACACCGATCCTGTATGGGGTGACTACACTGAAACGTTGACCAACACAGATCTAACAGCAAGTTGGATGGAGTTAATCACGGGGGTAAAAGTGAAGGTGTGGAAATTGTTTTGGTTAGGTTATACAGCACGCTTCAAGTTTTGGAAAAAAGTGGATGATCGTCAGGAGTTGTTAACAAGTGAAGTGCCTGGGTATGGTTGGACAGATAGAGAAACAACCTGGGGCTTTAGCTATTATGCACTCGTGAAGATTCCACTGCCGAAGAAGAAGTAATTAGTTTTTCTGCTAGTCCGCTTTCACACCTAACATAACTTATTTAGCCATTCGCGGGCTTGTCCCGCGATCCCTTTTTAGTCAAGGGATGTCGGAACAATCTCGATATACCATCGGGACGGCAAAGTGTTTTAGGTAAGAAGACGGATTGGTAGATTAGTTTTTCTTAAAGAGTGAGTCGACAAATTCCAACTTGTTGAAGATTTGCAAATCTTCCACTTTCTCGCCTACACCTATGTAACGCACGGGTATTTTAAATTCGTCTGAAATACCAATCACCACTCCACCTTTTGCCGTTCCGTCTAGTTTGGTAATGGCAAGAGAACTCACTTCTGTTGCTTTCGTAAACTCCCGCGCTTGCACCATAGCATTCTGTCCAGTACTGCCATCTAGCACCAACATCACATCGTGAGGCGCATCAGGCACTACTTTCTGCATCACGCGTTTAATTTTCGAGAGCTCACTCATCAAATTGACTTTGGTATGTAAGCGTCCTGCCGTATCAATGATTACCACATCGGCATCCATTTCTACACCGGCTTGCACCGCTTCAAAGGCAACCGCTGATGGATCGGTATTCATGCCCTTGGCAATTACAGGAACACCCACGCGCTCGCCCCACAACTTTAATTGATCTACGGCTGCCGCACGGAAGGTATCAGCCGCACCGAGCACCACTTTTTTCCCTGCCTTTTTGTACTGAGCGGAGAGCTTGCCAATGGTGGTGGTTTTCCCTACACCATTTACCCCTACCACCATAATTACATAAGGTTTGGTGTTGGCAGGAGTTTCAAATTCTTTTAAATCGGTGTCGCTGGTGTCGGCCAATAGGCTGGCTACTTCTTCACGAAGGATAGTATCCAGTTCGGATGTGTTCAAGTATTTGTCCTGAGCCACTCGCTTTTGGATGCGTTCCACAATTTTTATGGTGGTGTTGATCCCTACATCGGATGCGATCAGGATCTCTTCCAAATTGTCAAGCACATCGTCATCAACGGTAGATTTGCCGACCAGGGCTTTGCTGAGTTTGCCGAAGAAACTCTCTTTGGTCTTTTCGAGACCTTTGTTGAGGGTTTCCTTTTTCTCTTTATTAAATAAATTTCCGAGGAGGCTCATGTTTCTATCTCTGCGTTCTCTATCTCTTTGCGAATTCAAAGCAGTTGGAATAACACAGGGCTCTTTTTTGAATGAAGATAAAACAAAAAAGTCCCACGAGGGGACTTTTTTAAATTCAGTTGAGAAGAGATTACTTTCTCGCCAATGTCTCTTTCACCATTTCAGCAGGAACGATTTCTTCTTTGAAAGAATAAGCCCCTGTCTTCTCAGATTTTACCGCGCGAATTACTTTCGCGTAGCTCTTCAAATCTGTCTTCTTTAAGGATGCAACTACCTTCTTTGCCATGTTTTTTCAGTTATTGGTTACTAGTTATTTGTTATTCGCATCCCTATTAACGGATAAAGAATAACGGTTAACTTATTTTATTTCTTTATGAACCGTCATTTTCTTCATTACCGGATTGTATTTCTTCAATTCAATACGCTCGGTAGTGTTTTTACGGTTTTTGGTGGTGATGTAGCGACTCATGCCCGGCATGCCGCTGGTTTTGTGCTCTGTGCACTCAAGTATCACCTGTATTCTATTGCCTTTCTTAGCCATTGCCTTATTCTTTAATATCTGTTATTACGCAAGAAGAGTACCTTTTTGAGCAGCTTCTTTCAATACTGCATAAATACCATTCTTGTTGATGGTCTTGATGACTTTTGTACAAACCTTCAAAGTAATCCAACGGTCTTCTTCCGGAAGGTAGAAACGCTTCTTCTGAAGATTTGGGTAAAATCTTCTCTTTGTCTTATTGTTCGCGTGGGAAACATTGTTTCCTACCTGAGGTCTTTTGCCTGAAATTTCGCAAACTCGTGCCATAATCGCTTGATTTTTAAGCCCTTCTTGAAAAGGGACTGCAAATATCGCAAAAAGCCCTGCAATATTCAAAAGTGAATTAGAAAAATCTGGGTAAATCCTTTAGAAAAGCCTTTTGATGAGCTCTAATGGGCTAATTCCTTCAAAATCAGCGATTACTAAATCGCTTTCTGACAGTTCTTCGGCTGTGTGAGTGGTGCTTATACCCACCACTTTGCAGCCGGCTGCCTTCCCGGATGCAACCCCTGAGAGCGAATCTTCGAGCACAACACAATGACCAGGGTCGTAACCAAGGGCGGCCGCTGTCTTTATATAAATTTCCGGGTCGGGCTTGCCGCGATTCACAAAGGACTCGTCTAAGATAGTCTGGAAGTAGGGGCCGATGCCTGTAAGTTGGAGCGTAAAGTCCACATTGGCTCTTGGGGCCGAGGTGGCAATGGCTCTATTAATAGAGTACTGATCTAATTTGTCGAGAAAGGATACCAGGCCCCGAACAGGTTCTACATGTGCTTTATAAACTTCGCGAAACAAATTTTCTTTCTCATCGGCAAAAGCTTTGAGCTGCTTTTCTGGAAGCGCACCAAACAAATTGGTGATCCAGTCTTTATTGGTACGGCCGTAAATTTTCTCCCGAAGTTTCTCTTCGCTCAGATCGTGACCATGTTTTTTACAAAACTCGCGTAAGGCAATTTTATGATACGGATTGCTGTCCACCAGTACTCCATCCATATCAAACAGAAAAGCAATTGAATTCATAATGTGTACTCGCTTTGCATTATTCCACCTTCGTGGGAATGCATTCCCCTCTAAACCAAAGAGTATTTTCGTTTATTGATAAATAACCAGCCTTCTTGTAAGGGTTGCTCCATTACTTGAAAAGCGCAGCAAATATACACCGCTCTGTAATATGGGAAGACTAAGTTTTGTCATCCCTTTTGCAATCGCAAAGTGATTGAGTAGTTGCCCGGTCGTGCTGAAGAGTTGAATCGTGCCCGCGGAGAGGGTTTCAATCGTTAGCGGTTGCGTAATGGTAAGCGGGTTGGGATATACTTCAAAAGTGTTCTCATTCCTCAGAGATGTGAGTACTTGCAAGCCACCGAGCATGTTACCAACAAAGAGAGAAGTGTTGCCAGAAGAATGGGAGTAGGAAGTGACCCAGATTCTTCCTCCCAGGTTTCGATTTTCAAATTGTTTGGAGAGCGGGTTGTAGAGTAACTCTTCTTCGGCATTCGAAAACTCTTCTTGGAGGTTGAAATCGGAAAGAATCCGCAACACCCCATGTTGATCAGTCAATACTAAATCTGGTTCATTAGTATCGTTAAGGAATCCCGTAAAGAGGGAAGGGTTTTGGCGTAGTGTACTGGCACCAAGTCCTAAAAAGGCATTGTCCTCCAATTGCCAAGCGGGAGAATTTCCTGAACCGGTATTTCGCCAATACTCCACAGCACCATCAGCTTTGCCAATCAACAGATCTACTAAACCATCATTATTGACATCTGTCAGATGAATGTTTTCATGAAAGAGAATGGTGATGTCGGTTGGGTTGACGATAGCTTCTAGTTGCAGTCCGCTTTGTGTGGTGTTTGTTATATAATAGAGTGTAGTGGAACCGCTTTGATTGGTAGCAGTAAAAACAAGATCGGTTTTCCCATCCGAAGACACATCGATAAATTGCGGCTTGAGGTTGTAAAGATTGAGATCGGAGAGATTTGCGTAATCCTCATTGATTAATTCAAAAAGCGGCTCGGCTTGTGTCCCCTTGTTTTCAAAAAGAAAGAGACTACTAGAAAAATTTCCTGATGAACGAAGCTTCCCGAAGGAACCAATGAAGAGATCCTCATCTCCATCCTTATCAAAGTCGAAGAAGGCAGGTACAGCGTTTTCACCTACATCAATCATACTAGATTGCAAAAGAGGAAAAGGATTGGTTGAAAATAGAGGTTGTGTGGTAGTGCCGTTGTTCTTAAAAAACTGAAGTGACTGGGAGAAATCGGTAACTTCATCCGTGCGTTCAAATACTCCATAGGAGAGAAGAAGATCTTTGGTGTTATCAAAATCCACATCTTCGTAAAAGGCAGTTGGATATAAACCCTTTGAAGCATTTTTGGAAGGGAAGACGGTAGCTGTGGAGAAGACAGCATTTTCCGTGGTGCCATCATTGGTAAAAAGATAAAGACTATCACACCCTGACTCGGAGAATAAAAGATCAGTAGCACCATTCGCATCTACATCCAGAGCGAGTAAAAACTTTCCTCCTGCATGGTGAGTTCTGCCAGAGGTGTTGCAGCTTTCATTAGTAAAGGCAAATTCACCACAACCACATTCTCGTAAGCCGCCCCATTCTTCAGTGATTCGGATATAGTCGGGAGTGCTAGAGTTAGTACTTACATTTTTATGATACTCAATTTGTCCGCTACCCGAAAAATCCATGCATAATATATCCAGGTCACCATCCCCATCCATATCCATGATAGAGGGAAGATCATCAGCTTGCAGTTGTATGTTTATTTTTCCGGAGAAGCCAGTGGTAATAATAACATCGCTGGCACCACCACCCGGTGTGGGAAAACGATAATGTTCCCAGGCAAGAAATTCAGTTGAAGAAGTTGTGTTCTTGTACACTTTTATACCAAAAGGGTTGCCGGTGAAAATATCTTTACGGCCATCACCATCGTAATCACGGAGCAGTAAAAAGTTATTGAGGTCTGTAGGAAAAAAAGTTTCGTACTCAGGTGAGTAGGTGAAGTCGTTATTGACGGATAGATAGGTGAGTACTTTATTGGCGGAGCGGTCAAACAGCACGAGGTCTTCTTGTGCATCATTATTCAAATCCATCTTGTTTACCTGAACGCCATTGAGGCCACCCGCCCACGCTTGTGACAGTGCCGTAGAGGCGTTTCTGGCAGGTATTGTATTGATTACTTCGTATGCAAACTGACTAAAAACAAAGCCGGGCAGAAGAATTAAAAAAAGGAGTAGTCGGATCATGAAATTTGTTCTGCTCTTGTAACGATCAAGGCCTTGCGTCTGTTATCTTGCTGCTTTAGTTTTTCAAAAGTACTCATGACAATCGAGAATCTGTACAGCAAATTTTTAGAGACGTGGAAGGTATCTACTGATACCCGCCAGATTGAGCCGGGGTCAATCTTCTTCGCCTTGAAGGGGCCAAATTTCAACGCCAATGCTTTCGCTACAGAGGCCCTGCAAAAAGGTGCCAAGTATGCTGTGATTGATGATGCGAGCTTTGCCAAGGGCGAACAATACCTGGTTGTAAAAGATGGTTTGGAGGCACTGCAAGAGTTGGCTCGTCATCACCGCAAGCAATTGACCATTCCTGTTATCGGTCTAACAGGATCTAATGGAAAGACAACCAGCAAGGAGTTGCTCCACGCGGTGTTGAGTAAGAAGTTCAAAACCTTTGCCACCAAAGGCAACCTGAATAATCACATTGGCGTTCCGCTTTCGATTTTATCAATTGATGCAGCCATTGAAATGGCCGTCATCGAAATGGGGGCGAACCACGTAGGTGAGATTGCCTTACTGAGTTCTATTGCCAATCCTACCCATGGTTTTATCACCAACATCGGCAAAGCACACATTGGAACCTTTGGTGGTTTTGAAAATATCATTCGTGGTAAATCGGAACTCTATCATCACCTCATCACTCACAATGGTGTGGTGTTTATCAATTCGCAGAATCCTATTCTCCACAATATGGCAAAACGATTTGCCAACCCTATTTTCTATCCTCAGTCAGGTGATTATTATGCCTGCTCTTTGGTAAGTGCTGATCCGATGGTAAAAGTAAAAGCGGAAAATGGAGAGGAGATTCAGACGCAATTAGTGGGGGGTTATAATTTTGAAAACATTGCTACGGCCTTGTGCATTGGAAAGTTCTTTGGGGTAGAGCCTTCTAAAGCTAACCAGGCGATTGCTGAGTATGTACCCAGCAACATGCGCTCTCAAATTGTGAAGAAGGGAAGTAACACGATTATTTTAGATGCATACAATGCCAATCCCAGCTCCATGCAGGCAGCCATCGAAAATCTGGCCAACATGAAAGTGGATAAGAAGATTGTCATCCTGGGCGATATGTTTGAACTGGAGGAAGAAGCAGAAGCGGAACATCTCGCCATCGGTAAGTTACTGGCTCAGAAAAAATTTAACGAAGTGTATTTGTGTGGAAGTTTGATGCGCGCAGCCTCCATGCAAATACCATCCGCTAAGTATTTTGAGAAAAAAGATAGTTTGTTGGCTGAATTAAAAGGCAACCCTATTTCACAGGCCACCGTTTTAGTGAAAGCCTCTCGTGGAATTGGTTTGGAGAGTGTGGTAGAATTTCTGTAATGAAAATCAAGCAGTGAAAAGAGACATCTCTATACTACTCTTGCCTGAGGTCACGTTGTCTCTGTCTGATACGGAACTAAAGCGTTTACGCCTGACCGTTTATTTGTGCCTAACCTCGATGACTGTTTCGGTCGTCTATACGGTGCTTGATCTGATCAGTGGAGTGTATTATGCACTGCCATATTATTCAATTATTTTTCTAGCCCCCATAGTCTCCTTATTGCTTCTCCATAGTAGATGCTTTTTACTCGGTAAGGTTGTTGTTTTATTGGGAGGAAGTGCCGCCATCTTTGCTGCCGCCATCAGCGATCCTTTTGAAACGGGTGTTTTTTTACTCTTCGTGCCTTTAAGCATTGTTCCCTTTGCACTGATTGGTTTTGAAAATAAATGGGCGAGTTTAGCCATTGTACTGGTTACATTTTTTCTGTTCCTCTTGTCAAGCTTTGGTGACTTTGAGTTACCCTACGAAACCAATTTGCCACCGTATTATACACAACTTAGTTTGTGTTTAAATTATCTCATTGCTGTAGTCATCTCTATTCTGATTGTTTATTTTTTAGTTCGGTTGCACAAGGATTCGGAGCTGTCGTTACAGGAGAAGGAGAAAGCTGTTTCGGAGAAGAATGTGCAGTTAACCAAATTGAATGAAGAATTGGACAGATTTGTATACAGTGTGTCTCATGATTTACGGTCGCCTCTGAGTTCAATTTTAGGCCTCACCAACTTATCAAAATACGCTACTAGCGAAGAGGAGTTGAGAGGGTATATCAACATGATTCAGGAACGGATTAAAGCACAGGACTCTTTTATCAAGGACATTATTGAATACTCGCGAAATGCCAGAACAGAAGTGCGAAGTGAATGGGTTAACCTGCCTGCATTAAGTTACGAGCTTATTGAAAGCCTTAAGTTTAATGATGGAGCCAACAGAATTCAGATGGAAGTGGAGATTGCAGATGATTTTATTTTTAAGTCAGACAAAAACCGGTGGAAAACGGTGCTGAGTAATCTGCTGGGTAACGCCATTAAGTACCACGATCGAAACAAGACCAATCCGTTTGTAAAGCTTTCCGCAAGCAGAGGTACCAATGGAGTTATTTATAGAGTGGAGGACAATGGTGTTGGGATTGAGACCGAGCATCAGGAAAGAATTTTTGAGATGTTCTATCGCGCTGCCGATACGTCTACCGGCAGCGGCTTAGGTTTATTTATCACTAAAGAAGCTGTTCAAAAATTAGGAGGCTCGATAGCGCTTACTTCCCAATTGGGAGTGGGTAGTACGTTTGAGATTACAATTCCCTTAACAGATTAAAAATTACAGGAATGAACAACGAATTCATTTTAAAATTTCTAAAAGACATTGCGAAGAACAACAATCGCGAATGGTTCGAAAAGAACAAGCCTAAGTATTTGGAAGCAAAGCAAAGCTTCGAAGATTTTTTGGAAGCAGTTCATAAGGAAATGGTGAAGTTTGATGAAGGTCTTGGCGGATTGAATCCCCGAAAGATGGGTTTTCGCATTTACCGGGATGTTCGCTTCAGTAAAGACAAGCGTCCGTATAAGGTGAACATGGGGGCAGGATTTTCACCCAATGGTAAAATGGAGCAAGAGCCTGGATATTATCTGCACTTAGAGCCCAACAATAAAAGTTTTGTAGCAGGAGGTATCTACATGCCGAATCCGGAAAACCTGGCTAAGATTCGTCAGGAGATTGATTACAATGCCGATAAGCTGTTGAAGATTTTTAA
>LNEN01000202.1 GCA_001464155.1 Cytophagales bacterium Ga0077538
AGACCATCAATGAGAATGTGGAGGAAGGAATTTTCTTGGGTGAGTTTGGAGAAAAATTTCTATATGCCAATTCTGCATTTCTCAAGATGTCTGGCTACAAAACATTTGAGGCCTTAGCGAAGACAAGACCGCGTGATTTTTATGTGGATGATGCCCAACGCCTGGAAATTCTTGGCCAGATGGCCAAGCATCGGGTAGTTAAAAATGTTGAAATTCAGTTTTACACAAAGACGAAGAAGAAGATTTGGGCAAGAATGACCATCAGCCTGCTCAACTCTCCCGACCGACAAACACAATACATCGGAACGCTGCAAGACATTACCGAGCAAAAGGAGGCTGAATTAAACCTTAAAAAAAGTCAACAGCTCCTGGCCTCGATTAGCAACAATGTTCAGGAAGGTTTTTTTAGAAGTACCCCAAACAATGGTTTGATTTATGTAAATGAATCCTATGTTAAAATGTTTGGCTACACTTCCTTAGAGGAGATTTTAAAAGTGCCTCCGGTAAAGTTCTATGCTACCGCTGCAGATCGTAAAAGATTGATTGAAGAGCAGAAGCGAAATTCAAAGGTCAGCAATGTGGAAGTACTCTACCGCAGAAAAGACGGCAGTACTTTTTGGGGTTCGTTGAACAGCACCCTGTTCCGATCAGAAGACGGCACCTACATACTGGATGGAGTCGTTCGTGATATCACAGAGCTAAAGAAGAAGGAGTCTGAATTTCACCAGATGGCTGCCAACCTCCGGGCAATCATGGAGAGTACAAAGGAATCCATCTATGCATTGGATACTCAATTCCGATACCTGGCCTTCAACGACAATCACAAAGACATCATGAAGCTGCTGTATGGCAAACAGATAGCCATTGGTGGAAATTTTAAAGACTATATCGAAGGTTCGGATGACGAAAAGTGGTATCCGAAAGAAATAAAGCGAGCCTTAAAGGGAGAGCGTTTCGTTAAGGAGTACTTTGTTAGCTATAAGAACTATGCCGACCGTCACATACGCATTACGTTCAACCCCATTATAGGAAGTAAGAATGAATTGCGGGGTGCTGCCATGTTTGTTGTGGATATTACCAGCCAAAAGCAAGCAGAGGAACGCGCAAAGCGCTTAACCTCTAACCTGGCGGCTGTAATTGGCAGTACGAAAGACCGAATATTTGCCATTGATAGAAACTTCAAATACCTGATTTTTAATCAATCGCATGCAGAGTACGCTAAAAAGGCTTCGGGCAAAAGAATTAAGGAAGGAGATGACATACTGAAAACGTTTCCGCCAAGCGATTATCCAACACTTAAAAAGAATTTAATCCGGGCGCTGAATGGTGCCTACTTCACAACAGAAACAGTCTTGCCTAATAATTCGATCGTTGAAGTTTCGTATAGTCCAGTGAAAGATTCCGACAATAAGGTAACGGGTGCGGCTGCTTTCGTTCGCGACATTACCTTCCGCAAGCAAAACGAATTAAAAATTCGGGCACTGAATGAAGAGTTGGTCAATCAAAATTGGAAGCTTGAAGCCAGAGAGGAAGAACTGAAGTTGGCAATGGAGGAACTCTCTGAACGTAATTTCGAACTGGATCAATTCATGTACAAGACATCACATGATTTGCGCTCACCGCTTAGTTCAGTATTGGGCTTGGTAAATTTGGCCAAACTAGATAGTGAAAGAGACCGTGTGAATGATTATCTGCAAAAGATAGAAGGGCGGGTTCGGAAGCTAGACGAATTTGTGCGTTCTATGCTTAGCTATGCAAAGGTAAGCCGCGCAGAAGTGAGTACGAGCACCATTGATCTTGAAGCACTGGTGTCCACCTGCGTAAAGGAATTGGAGTACCTTGAAAACTTTAAGAAAATTGATGTACAACTTTCGTGTAAAGGAAACGCGCTCTTTAAATCAGATGCCATGACGCTGCGCTTAATCATTGCGAATATTATTTCGAATGCATTTAAGTACTACAATCCCACGGCCAAAAGCTATTTGAAAATTAAGATGGAGATTTCCCCGCTTCGTGCAATCATCCATTTTAATGATAACGGCATTGGTATTCATGAGGAATACTTGAGCAAGATATTTGATATGTTTTTCCGCGCTACAGAAAAATCAGAAGGCTCAGGCTTGGGCATGTACATCGTGAAACAGGCTGTGGACAAGTTGAAAGGTAAAATTGAAATTGATAGCGAGTATGGTAAAGGCACTTCCATACGCCTTGTTATTCCCAATCTTTAAGAAATAAAGTATGCAAAGACCAGATTTAGAAACTGTCCCCACGTTTTACAAGAATTATGTAAATCATGTAAAGGATGCCGAAATGCTAGTGGCATTGGGAAGCAGCAATCAGCAAGCGCTAAAGCTTGTTCGTAGTTTGCCTTTGGAAAAAGGAGTATATCGCTATCAACCAGGAAAATGGAGCATTCAGGAATTACTTTGTCACATGATGGATGCTGAACGGATTTTCGCCTACCGGGCATTGCGCTTTGCGCGCAACGATAAAAAGGAATTACAAGGGTTTGATGAGAATACCTACGCGTCAGAAGCTAACGCTCACGGCCGCACGCTTCCTCAACTAGCCGATGAAATGGAACGGCTGCGTAGAACTACCCTTGATCTTTTTTCCAGCTTTACACCAGAGATGTTGCACCGTACAGGAAAGGCCAATAATACAGAGATCTCTGTTTTAAATCTAGGCTACATCATTGCAGGACATGAAACCCACCACTGTATTGTTTTGCGCGAGCGATACCTTACAATTGTATAGTCATGCGAATTCTGATTTTTTCTCTTTTTTCTTTTTTCTTGTTTACCTCCTGTGCTCCCAAGTTTACAATAGTACACACGGGTTTTTACCTCTATGATTTGAGCAAAGAGGAGGTAATCAGCGAGTATAAGGCGGATCGATATTTTACACCAGCCTCCAACACAAAAATTCTTACGTTCTATTCATGTTTAACTTTGTTGGGGGATTCGCTCCCGGCCATCCGCTATGTAGAATCTGGTGACTCTCTTATTTTTTGGGGAACCGGTGATCCAACTTTTTTAAATAAGTATGTGTATAACTCCGGGACCACCTATTCTTTTTTAAAAGACAGTCCAAGATCTCTTTATTTTTCAGCTACTAATTTTTCTGATAAGCGTTTCGGAGAGGGTTGGGCTTGGGATGATTATGAAGGTTCATATCAGCCAGAGCGATCTTCTTTTCCAATCTATAGCAATTTACTGTCTGCTGCTTTTGAAAAGGGAGAGATGTGGGTTGAACCTTCCCTGTTTGCATCAAGGGTGATGGTAGGAGAACCAGCGAAAGAGGCAGTGCTTACGCGTGAGGAGAGAATTAATACATTTCTTTTTCAGCCTTCCTTCTCCCAAAAGCGAGAGGAGTTTGAGGTACCCTTTATTGTGCAGGATTCTCTTGTTCTTAGTCTGCTACAAGATACTCTGAGGAGAGAGATACAATTATCAAAACACGAATTGCCAAAAGAAGCCCTAACGGTATATAGCACACCAGTAGACAGTGTCTACAAGGTTATGATGCAGGAAAGCGACAACTTTTTGGCGGAGCAACTTTTATGGCAATGTTCCCAAATGATCAGCGATTCGCTGGCCAGCCAACCAGCTATCCGCTTCATGCAACGAAATCATTTCAGCGATTTGCCAGACAAGATCCGTTGGATAGATGGTTCAGGCTTATCGCGATACAATTTGTTTACGCCACGAAGTGTTGCTCACGTTTGGAAAAAAATTTATGAGAAGGTGCCTGCCGAACGCCTATTACCACTACTTGCTACTGGGGGAGTAAATGGAACCGTTAAAAATTGGTATAAGGCGGAGTCACCGTACATTTTCGGAAAGACGGGCACCCTCGCCAATAATCACTCGCTGAGTGGATATCTGATTACCAAGTCTGGTAAGACACTGATCTTTTCTTTTATGAACAGTAATTACCTGGCTAGTACTTCTGCCATTCGTAGCAACATGCAAGAAATTTTAGAATATATTCGCGACAATTATTAAAGATGAAAAGAGTATTATTTTTTAGTGTGGCGTTGCTGATTGTCAATTATTCATTGTCAATGGCGCAGACAGACAGCCTATCAATCAAAATCGGTCAAATGATTTTGATCGGCTTTGCTGATTCTAAAGTGGATGAGAAGGTGCTGACTGAAATCAAAGAGGGCAAAGTTGGGTCCATCATTATTTTCGAAAAGAATATTCCAAAAACAAACTCCTACATGGGGTTAAAGAAAATTGTTTGGACGTATCAGCAGGCAGCTACGATTCCTTTGTTCGTGAGTATCGATCAGGAGGGTGGCAGAGTAAATCGACTGAAAGAAAAATATGGATTCCCTCGGTCGATTTCTGCTGCTCAGACAGGGAAGGATAAAAATCTGGACTCGGTTCGTTTTTATGCACAGAGCACGGCTGCTACCTTGGCGGGATTAGGTATCAATGTAAATTTTGCACCGGTGGTAGATCTGGCCAGTAATCCAACTAATCCCATTATTGCAAAGGTAGAACGTGCTTACTCTGCCAATGAAGATACGGTTAGTATGATGGCGCGTGAAGTAATTAAGGCGCATCGAAAAATGGGAGTCATTACTTCCTTAAAGCATTTTCCAGGGCACGGTAGTTCGAAAGACGACACACATTTGGGCATTGCCGATGTTACGAATACTTGGGAAGAAAGAGAGCTGGGACCGTATCGTCAATTATTGCAGGAGGGTTCTGTGGATGCGATTATGACATCACATATTGTAAACAAAAAATTGGATGCGCGTGGATTACCTGGTACACTCTCTGAAGAAATTCTTGATAAATTACTACGTAAACAATTGGGTTACCAGGGAGTTGTTTTTTCGGACGACATGCAGATGCATGCTATTACCAAGCACTATGGGCTAGAGGAAGCAATTCGTCTCGCTATTTTAGCGGGTGTGGACATCATGACCTTTTCTAACAACATCATGGGCAGTGAAGTGCGCACGGTGGATAAAGTGCATAGTATCATTAAGAAATATGTAGAAGAGGGTGTTATTTCACAACAGCGTATTGATGAATCCTTCAAGCGGATCATGGTACTTAAGAATTCTATGAATCAGGACAAGGCCTATTTTCAAACACAATTGCTACGTACGAAACAACAAGCAGAAACAAATATGAGACTGGCGCAAGAGAGCGCGGAGCGAGCCAAGGCAAATGAGGCGGCTGCCATAAAACAATTGGAGAAACAGGAGAAGGAGGAAAAAGCTAAGAAGAAGAAGCGTCAACGCGACTAAGCTAACCAGTAACTAGATTAAGTAAGTTGAATAATTATGAGTGAAATGGAGAGTCAACGAGAAATACGCTTAAGAACCATCACATTGGTTGGTCTTATTATCTTCAGTATAGCCTGTCTGGTGTTTGCCTATACACAACGCTTGGATGCGCAACATTTGAAGGAACTTTCTATCCGTTGCCACGAAGAACTTTTGCGCGTAGAAAAAGTTGCAGCGCAGAGTAAGGATGCTGCAGAACAACAGCGGAGAATGGCTATTGAATATGCGCATAAAGCAAACCAAGCACTAGAGGATTGTAATAACAGAAAATAGTGTGAGTGTCTATAAAATTCATGATCCCATAGGTACGGAAGTGCCCATTGTCCTAAGTGTTCCACATTGCGGAATACAATTTCCCCCTGAGCTACAAGCGGATTTCAAGACAGAGCTTATGAACGCTCCAGACGATACAGATTGGTTTGTGGATAAGCTTTATGATTTTGCAATAGAAATGGGAATTACCATGATCAGCGCCAATTACAGTCGCTGGATCATTGATTTAAATCGTGATCCGGAGAGTAAGCCGTTGTATACAGACGGAAGAATTATTACAGCCCTTTGCCCGACCACTACTTTTTTTGGAGAGACTATTTATAAGGATGAGCGTAAGGAGGTACAAAATGAAGAAGTGAGAAGGCGAGTTGATTTGTATTACAAGCCCTATCATCAAAAAGTAGCGGAACTCATTGAAGAGAAGAAGAAAAAGTTTGGAAGAGTATTGTTATGGGATTGTCACTCTATTCGCCAATTAGTTCCTACCATACACAAAGAGAAATTTCCTGATTTGATTCTAGGCGATGCAGATGAGACCTCTGCTTCTAAGAATATTATTGACAGCGCTTTCACAGCCTTAAAAAATAGTGATTATTCAGCGCAACACAATCATCCATTTAAAGGCGGGTATATTACACGTTCCTTTGGAAAACCAGAGCAAAACGTACATGCCTTGCAATTGGAAATGAGTAAAGTGATGTACATGAACGATGCTGAGGTAAACTATCATGATGGACGAGCGAATAAGGTGAGAGGATTGTTAAGAGATGTTATGCAAGAACTTATTCTAAAGTTGAGATAGTAGAAATGAGTGACTTTGGTAGAGACTGGTCTAGAGAAAAGGTGAGCGACTCTCTATTAGGGAACTCTAGAAGGTTGAGGAAAGACTCCACTGAAGCCGAGAGCATATTATGGGAACAACTGCGGAATCGAAGACTAAAGGGTTTTAAGTTTAGAAGACAGCAACCCATGGAGGGGTTCATTCTCGATTTTTATTGTGATCAAGTGAAGTTAGGTGTTGAGCTGGATGGACGAATTCATAGCTTAAAAGAGGTTAGGGATTACGATGAGCAGCGAACTGCCTTTTTGAATGATTTTGGAATTAAGATCATTCGATTTTCTAATGACGATGTGTTGAATAAACTGGAAAATGTTTTGAAAACGATAGAGCAACAGCTAACAAATCCCTCACCCCGTCCTTCGGACACCCCTCTCCCTGGGGAGAGGGGCAGGGGTGAGGGATTGAAAGTTTTTCATTTTAATTACTTGTGGCTTAACAATGCCTGGCTCTCTCCCGCTTACGTTTCTGTTGATGCAAAGGGATTGATTCAGTCAATATCGGAGAAGGCACCTACAGAAGCCACAGCGGTTGAGTATGTAAACGGAATTGCGTTACCCGGTTTTCAAAATGCTCACTCTCATGCTTTTCAATATACCATGGCAGGTCTGGCCGAAAACCATTTGCCCGGAACGAACGATGACTTCTGGTCGTGGCGAGAGGCCATGTACCAATGCGCCTTATCAGTAAACCCGGAAGAAGCAGAAGCTATTGCCGCTATGCTCTATGCCGAGATGCTTCGGCATGGGTATACGAATGTTGCAGAATTTCATTACCTGCATCACGATAAGGATGGAAAGCCGTATAACAATTTGGCAGAAATGGGTGAGCGTATGGTGGCCGCTGCAAAAACAGCAGGCATTAATATTGCGCTTGTCCCAGTCTTTTATCAGAAGGGTGGTTTTGGGCAGGAGCCACAGGCGCGCCAACGAAGATTTATCTCCAGAACGGTAGAAGACTACTTTCACTTATTGGATGATTCAGCTGAGGTGGTGAAGCATCACGCTCATGCGCGGTTGGGTTTCAGCGTGCATTCCTTGCGAGCGGTTAACTTACAAGATATCATTACTACCTATAAACAGGGGCCCACGACTCTTCCTTTTCACTTGCACCTGGCCGAGCAGAAAAAAGAAATTGAAGATTGTTTGAACTTCATCCAGCAGCGCCCGGCAGAATGGTTGTTGCAAAACTTGCCGGTGGATGAGCGTTTTCATTTAGTACACTCCACACACCTCAACGATGCAGAAGTAACAGGCTTGGCAAAATCAAAAGCGAATGTGGTACTCTGTCCTTCAACAGAAGGTAATTTAGGGGATGGCATTTTTAGAATGAAGGAGTATGTGAAGCAAGGAGGCAACTGGTGCATTGGTACAGATAGTCATATTGGATTGAATCCATTGGAGGAATTCAGAATGATTGATTATAGACAGCGGCTGGTCACCAATTTTAGAAATACGTTTGATGGAGATGCTGCTTCGTATTTAATAAACACAGAGATTGAGCAAGGCCGTGTGGCAATGGGTCTGGGAACACAAGCCGCTTTTGCAGTGGGGCAAGCATTCAATGCGATCGTCTATGATTCAGGGTCACCACTTTTGGGAGTCACCTCTCCCGAAAAATTAATGGCAACTATTGTGTACGCTTCAGATACGAGCATGGCGCTTGGCACGCTGGTCAATGGTGTATGGGTGGTTAAAAACAACAGGCATGTGAATTTGGAAAAAATTTCAAGGGCCTTTACAAAAGCGATTCACGCTATTAAAAATAGGTAATACCAGGTTGATTGACAACTCTTAATAGGAGTTTTAAAATAGTGATATATGAACCTTCTTGAAAAAATAAAATCGCTTTCGCTTCGCGAATACGAACAAGTGGTGAAGTGGCGCAGGCATTTGCATGCCAACCCCGAGTTGTCGTATCAGGAATTTAATACTGTAAAGTATGTAGATGAGCAACTGAAGTCTATGGGACTCAACTCGATTCCCATGGCCACTACAGGACTGATTGTTGACATTAAGGGAAAAAATCCTGATAAAAAAACGGTGGCGCTTCGTGCTGACATGGATGCTCTACCGATACTGGAAGCCAATGAAGTTTCGTATAAGTCCACCAAGCCGGGCGTGATGCACGCGTGTGGGCACGATGTGCATACCTCTTCCTTGTTAGGTACGGTTAAAATCCTAAATGAGATTAAAAACGAGTTTGAAGGAACGATTCGTTTTCTGTTTCAGCCTGGAGAAGAGAAAAATCCAGGAGGTGCTTCGTTCATGATTCGCGATGGTGCCTTGGAAAATCCCAAACCCAACAGCATCATAGGTCAACATGTTTTTCCACTCTTACCAGCGGGTAAGATTGGTTTTCGCGAAGGCATGTACATGGCAAGTGCAGACGAAATTTATTTGAAGGTGATTGGCAAAGGAGGGCATGGTGCTGCACCAGACCTAACCATTGATCCCATAGTGATTGCCTGTCACATTATCATTTCGCTTCAGCAAATCATCAGCCGTAATGCGAGCCCGAAACAACCTACGGTGTTAACCTTCGGAAAAATTGAAGGAGGTGCTACAACCAACGTAATTCCGGAAGAAGTAAACATAGCCGGAACGTTTCGGGCGATGGATGAAGTGTGGAGGGAGGAGGCCTTAGCACGAATAAAGAAAATGGCAGAGAGCTTGGCGGAAGGCATGGGAGGAAAGTGTGAAGTCAACATTTCAAGGGGATATCCTTTCTTGAAGAATGATCCTGTAGTAACGAGAAGAATAAAGCAAGCAGCCACAGAATATGTAGGTGCTGAAAATGTAGTAGATATTGATATTACTTTGGGAGCAGAGGATTTTTCGTACTATTCTCAACTGGTGCCTGCTTCGTTCTACCGACTGGGCACACGCAACGAGGCGAAAGGAATTACTTCGTATGTACACACACCCACTTTTGACATCGATGAAGAGTCTCTAAAGATTAGCAGTGGCTTGATGGCGTGGATGGCTATTAATGAACTACTTCACTAGTTCTATTTCTGCGCTATAGTACTTTTATTTTCCGAATGATTTCATCAAAAAATTTGGTTTCGAGTTTTCTCAAACTCAATATGTTGTGCTTGATCATGAGCTCACAAAGCATGAAAGCGCAGCATATTGATTTTAAAAATGTAAATTTTAGTAAATCGGATAGTGTTGCTGCAAATTTACAGGTAAAAAGATTAAATGACGTTGAAGGGTTAACAAAAGAACTTATTAAGGGCGCATCTAACGATGCTGAAAAATACCGAGCCATATTTCGGTGGATAACATTAAATATTGAATATGATTATCACTTGTTCTTGCAATCCGAAAGGAAAGAGTTGAAGTTAAAATACGAGCGCAAGAAATTGGCTAAGTATAGAACTAAGCTGATGACTAAGCTAAACAGAAGATTACTAAATAAGAAATTGGGTATTTGCTACGGCTACTCTTTACTTTTGGAAAACATGTGTGCTTATGCCGGATTAAATTGTGTGGTGATTGAAGGTTATGCGAGACAAGGTTCAGATAAAATTGGTTATGGGAAAATTAACCATGCTTGGAATGCGGTTGAAATTGATAGCAAATGGTACTTATCAGACCCAACATGGGCATCGGGCAAAGTGATGCGTCCTTCAGGTAAATTTATCAAGGATTTTGAACCTGATTATTTTCTAAGTGATCCCTTTTATTTTGCAGCAGGACATTATCCAAAGAATAAATCCTGGCTGTTGTTAAAAGATCCTCCTTCCTTAAAAGATTTCCTCAACGCACCTATTAAGCTAGAAGGATTTACAAACTATCAGCTCAATCAGGTTTTTCCTGTCGATGGAAGTTTTAGTGTTAAAAGAGACTCGGTTGTAACATTCAAGTTTACTTCTAATTATCCTGATTTAAAGGGTAGTATAAAAGTTGACTTAATAGGCAAGCACATTATTAGATCCGGCTATATGAAGGCTAGCAAGGATGAGAATGGGTTCTACACTTTTCAAGTAAAATTTGAGCCTAGAGATACTTATAGAGTTATCATATTTTTGGACCGAAAAGAAACCTTATTATATCAAATTGCGGTTTACTGAGGCCTCATTTTTTAAGCAGATTTTTGCTGTGATATCCAAGCCCCTGTCTTCACAAATCAAAATGTTAATGAAGTGGTTTGTGACAATACAACCCATGGAAAAGGGATAAAATCAATTCAGCTTTTTACTTTCTCTTCTTTGCCAGAAATCCATTGAGTGCAGCCGCCTCGTTTAAAATTTCCTTCACTTCATCTTCATGCTCTTCTACTTCCGTTACTCCGTAAAAGGTAACTGACTTCACATGCTTGTGCCCCTTACTTTCTAACAACTCATATTTTTTAGGCAATTCGTAACCGCGATTGAAGCTGAGAATTACACCGTCATCATCTTCTGACATCAGGTAGCAGAGTGCTCCGTGGAGTTGAAAGGAAGGCACATCATTACTAATCTGCTCACTCACCTGTGGTCCTAAATCAAAAATCCAGGAACGAAGAATGGTCATGATCTGACGCTGTTTATCAGGAAGGCTGGTGATGTAGTGTTGTACAGTCATATCTTAAACTTACACGACATCTCAAATAAAAACAAGCAATGGAAAGGAGTTAAGAATGCTCAATGAAAATGGGTAGAATTTAGCCGGTTTTGAAAGTTATTGGCAATACCATTCTTTGCTTGACTGGCTTTCCTCTTTGATGACCTGGTATCCAGGCGGGCGACTCCCTAACCACACGCACAGCTTCTTCATCGCAACCAAAACCAATACCTTTAATGCAAATTACATCGGAAATACTCCCATCACTATTGATGTTAAATTGAACAAAGACTTTACCCTCTATTTTCCCCTTTGCTTTAGAGGGCATTTTTAAATTCTTACCCACATAATTATAAAAGGCTTGCATTCCACCCTTAGGAGTTGCCGTCTGCTCCACTACAGTAAAGATCACATCAGCAAACTCACCTTCACTAAGTGGTTTTGGCAGAAAGGAAAGAAAGGGATAATGGTCTCTATTAATGTAATGAAGTGTTACAAATTCTTCCATAACTTGAAACTTGTAGTCTGGCAACATTTTATTTTTGAATTCTATAGGAGGAGTCATTTTCTTTAATTTTTCTCCTTCAATTTTCTTGATGGATATCAGTTTGTTATTATTATAGATCTCTTCATAAATAGTGACATCACCTAAAGTACAAAACCATTTACCATCTCTTTTGTGATTTTTGAAATGCCCAACGTTCTTCAGTGGTTTTTCTATACCAAATTCATAGAATAACTCCTCCCAATAACCTGTTCCATCAATTAACAGTCTATTACCGAGTGTATCATAAAAGCTTATAGGAGTAAATCCTGCATCAGTGAACTCAACTTCTGATTTGAGTTTTGCGTTTGGATAATAGGATTTCCAAATTCCCTTTTGAATATCATTCTTAAACTCTCCCGTTTTTTCAAGAGTACCGTCTAAATAGTAAAAATAGAAGACACCATTCTTTTTTCCTTGCTGATAAGCCCCTTCCATTACTAATTTTCCACCCAGTTGATAATCTTTTATTGAACCAATCCAGGTATAATTAGTTGTATCAAGAATGCCTACTCTAAAATATTCGGCAGAATCCTTAACTGTTAGCTCCCAATATTTAGTATAAAAGAGAGGCTTTACCACTTGAGCATTGACGCTAAATGATGATAGACCAAGGAAAAGGACAAGGAAACCCCTTCTTTTCAGTACAGAATTAATAAGGTGCATCAGGTGAGATTTATCGGATAGATTTAGGCAATTGCAAAATAGGAGTTGAAAGTTGAATAAGAAAATTTCCTCCTTATTCTTAAGACATACGGTTGAGATTAATTAGTTGCTAACAAAAGAAAAACACAGGGCAGTTTATCCAAGACTACTTTTTCAGTTTTCCACACGCTTACCACTTTCGTTTTAATCATCTCAGCACTCCCTGTTAGATCATAGGCGACACAGAGCTGGGTAGACGGGGCTAAGGTTTTTATAAGATCATTAAAAACAGTTTGATTGCGATAGGGTGTTTCAATAAAAAGCTGTGTCTGATTTTTTTGCTTTGATTCCTTTTCTAATTCTCGAATGGCCTGTTGTCTGTCTTTTGCATCAATTGGTAAATAACCATGAAAGGCAAAACGTTGTCCATTGAGTCCGCTTCCCATAAGTGCCAGTAGTAAAGAAGAAGGCCCGACTAAGGGTACAACAGTAATTCCGTACTGGTGCGCATAGTGCACCGCAAGCGCTCCGGGATCAGCCACTCCCGGGCAACCAGATTCAGAAAGTACACCAATGTTTTTCCCTTCTTCAATTGGTTTGAAAAATTCTTTTAGCTCCGCGGCCTTAGTTTTTTTATCCAGCACCTGAAAGTGCAGCGGCTCTATTGATTCATATACCTTTAAGCTACTCAAGTACCTTCTGGCAGTTCGAATTTCTTCAGCTAAAAAATGTTGAATAGTGGGCAGAACATTTCTCACCTGAGAGGGAATTACTATGCCTTGCGTGTCCTCGGCAATGGTAGTGGGGATGAGGTAGAGTTTGCCCTTCATAGATTATAGAGATTGGAGATAGTTATGAACTAAATCTACAAACTCCTGTGGTTTTTCTGCCTGTACCCAATGCCCTGTGTCCATCCCTTCTAGTTTTGCCAATGGAAAATACTGGAGGATAAGAGACGTGTCTTCGTCTTTAATGTAGTTAGACCGGTTTCCTTTTATGAAAAGCGTTGACTTGTTAAAAGTGCCTTTGTACTGAAGATCTACCCCTACATTGCTCAGCTTTTTAGCAATCACCTTCAAGTTAATTTTCCAGTTAAAGCCACCTTCTGCTTTGCGCTGCAAATTCTTGAGTAAGAATTGACGAACATCTGCCTCCGGTACAAATTTTGAAAGCTGTTCATCTGCCTCATTGCGAGAGGTGAGGTTATCGATGGTAATGGCCAGGAGTCCATCAGCGATGGTATAGTGCTCCAAATTGTACGCACGTGGTGCAATGTCTACCACAATCAGGGCAGCAATTTTATCGGGATGTGCCAGCGCAAAATTCATGGCTGTTTTACCACCCATGGAGTGACCGATAACAATTGGGTTTTGGATTTGATGATCGTCTATGAACTCCACCAAATCCTTTACCATAAAGGTATAATCAAAATCATCGCTGTGCGGAGAAAGCCCATGGTTGCGCTGATCGATGGTATATACATGGTAATGCTGTGAAAGCAATTTGCCTTGCGTGAGCCAATTATCGCAGGAACCAAAAAGCCCATGCATGATAATCATGGTGTGAGCCTTGGGATTAGCCGACTTGTATTCGCGGAAAAAGAGTTTCATAGTGTAAAGGTATAAAACAAAAGTGTCCTACACTTCAAGGTGTAGGACACTCTATTACAAGTTGTCACTTTGTAGCGAAGCGGAGAAGTCTCCATCACTACAGGGCTACTTCTTCATCACGCATTATACATGACGACAAAGTAACGCTAGTAAACTAGTTCTTCTTCATTTGATCTACTTTAGAAGCTTCCACTTTCTTAGGGAAGTTGTTATTGGCAGTGTTTACATCGGCTACCTCAAAATTAGGATCTACCAATACATTCACCACTTCTTTTTCTTTAACGAAAACTTTCGTCACTTCATTTTCATTCACGCGCCAAATCTCTGCAGGGATGCGATCAATTTCTTTGCTGCCATCTTTGTAGGTCCATTCAATGATCACAGGCATTACCAAGCCACCTACATTCTTCAATTTTACCTGGTAGATGTTTTTGCCTTCCAGTTTTGTGCGAATGTCGGCATCGTTTACACGACTGCGGAATTCACCGTAAGCATTGTCGGGTGTATTGATCAGCGTAAATTCTTCAGGCCCGTTAGAAAAATCAGTAGGACTGTCCTTCTTGCTGCTAGCCGCTAAATCACCTTGCTTAGTAACGGGTGTTTTCTTTTCAGGATCCACTTGTGTGCTCTTCACCTTCATCCACTTTACTTCAGCTAATTCGATATCTGTGTTATCAGTAGTAAAGAACCAACCTCTCCAGAACCAATCTAGGTCTACAGCAGAAGCATCTTCCATCGTGCGGAAGAAATCTGCAGGCTTAGGATGTTTAAATGCCCAACGCGTAGCGTATTCTTTAAAGGCCTTGTCGAACAACTCGGGACCCATTACCGTGTTACGCAAAATAGTGAGACCAGTGCCGGGCTTGGTGTAACCATTCGGTCCGTGGTTGCGACCTTGGTTATCGGCAGTAGCCATAATTGGACGCATCTCCGTACGATCCCCTTTCATGAAAGGAATCATGCTCTTCGGAGTAGCGGTAGTGTAATTTAATTCAGGGTAACGTTCGCGAATGGTTTCGCCTTCCAGGAAAGTATTCAAGCCTTCATCCATCCAGGTGCTCTGACGCTCGTCATTGTTTACAATCATCGGGAAGAAGTTGTGACCCACTTCGTGCACAACAACGCCTAACATGCCTTGTAATAAGCGAGGAGAATACGTTCCATCAGGAGCTGGACGACCAAAGTTGAAACAGATCATCGGATACTCCATGCCCTGATCAGCAGCGTGTACGGAAGTAGCATGTGGGTATGGATAATCAATAGTTCTTGCAGAATATACTTCGAGTGTATTCTTCACCGCTTTGGTAGATTCTTTTGCCCAAAGTGGATTGCCTTCTTTAGGATAGAAAGATTGCGCCAACGGAGTTTTGGTAGCCAGCTTTACTGCCTGCGCATCCCAGATAAATTTACGGGAGTGAGCAAAAGCAAAGTCGCGTACGTTCTCTGCATGAAATTCCCAGGTGCTCTTTTTGGTAGAACGCTCCTTTTCTTTTTTGCGCGCTTCTTCTTCGGTTACAATAAACACTTGCTTGTCGAATGACTTTTGTGCTTGTGCGAAACGCTCTTGTTGTTCTGGCGTCAGTACTGCTTTGGGGTTTTGCAACCAACCGGTGGAGGCTACAATGTGATCGGAGGGAACAGTGATGCGCACTTTATAATTACCGAAGGTAAGGGCAAACTCGCCTGTGCCTAAGAATTGTTTGTTCTGCCATCCTTCGTAATCATCGAACACGCACATACGTGGGAACCATTGTGCGAAGGTGTAAACGTAGTTGCCATCTTCAGGAAAAAATTCATACCCACCACGCTGACTGAATTGCATGCGATCATACTCATGATAGTTCCACTCAACAGAGAAAACAAACTTCTCACCTTTCTTTAAAGGCATGGGCAACTCAATGCGCATCATTGTATAGTTGATGGTGTAGGGAAGCGCCTTGCCAGCAACATCTTTCACAGCAGTAATGTTGTAACCACCTTTATAGTCGCTGGTGTTCACACCAAAAAAACCAAGAAAACGAGCCGGTAAAGAATCGCGAAGAGCACCTCTTGCGGTAGAAGCGGTCATGCTGTTATCAGCCAGAATATTTTGATCGAGCTGCATCCACAAATAAGTGAGCGTCTCTGGGGAATTGTTGTAATAGGTAATGGTTTCCTTACCGGTTAATACTTGCGTTTCGTCATTCACCTCTACGTCAATAACGTAGTCAGCGCG
>LNEN01000203.1 GCA_001464155.1 Cytophagales bacterium Ga0077538
TCGGGAAATAGCCTTACTTTGGAAGATTTGGTTAAACAAGCACTGAAAAACGCGTAATACGTTTGTCTCCTACTGTCCGCACGTATTTTATTCCCTGCTTTGCAGCCTTCTTCATCATGCTCGGCACGGCTTTTCATGCGCAGGCACAGCGCATCAGGCAAGACACTACCCGGTCCAAACGACAACCCATTTTTAAGTTTTCCGATCGCTATGGCGACCCTTTTTCAACGCCCCAAAACGAGTCTCCGCTGTATCTAAAAGATCCCGCGCTCAAAACGCTGGAGGTGGAAATAGATACAGGGATGAACTACACTATTTACGAGAAGTTTGGGGAGATCGATTACCGCCCTGTCACCACCATGTCTTTTCAGGAGTTTAAGCGGTACCAGGAACAGCAGCAACTTAAAAATTATTGGAAATCGCAGAGCAAAGCCGCGAGTGGAGAAAGTGAAGTGGCTGGAAAAGGCTTCACGCCTAAAATTTTTATTAGCCCCGTGTTGGACAGGCTCTTTGGCAGCAGCTATGTGGAGCTAATACCCAAGGGTTTTGTTACCCTGGATTTTGGAGGTGAGTTTCAGAAGATAAACAATCCAAACGTAAGTATTCGCCAGCAACGCAATGGCGGTTTTATTTTCGATCAGCAGATCAGCATGAACGTAACCGGAAAGGTGGGAGAGAAGCTGGCGGTTACGGCCAATTTTGACAATAACAACTCCTTCGATTTTCAGAACAATTTCAAAGTAGAATACACCGGTTATAAGGAAGACATTCTCAAGAAACTGGAGTTGGGTAACGTAAGCTTACCCTTGAATAATACCCTGATTCAAGGTGCTCAAAACTTGTTTGGTATTAAAACTCAAATGCAGTTTGGAAAGCTTACCGCTACGGCAGTCGCGTCCACGCAGCGTGGAAAGGTTTCCTCCATTGATATACCAGGTGGGAGCAATGGGCAGGGAAGACCATTTGAGTTAATAGCTTCTGACTATGATGAGAACAGACACTTTTTTCTCGGTCACTTTTTCCGCGACAATTATGAGAACTGGATCTCGGTTCCACCCAATATCATCTCTGGAGTAAACATTATGCGCGTGGAGGTGTATGTGTTAAATAGAAATAACGAGACACAAACACTTCGCAACGTAGTAGGCTTGATGGACTTGGGAGAGGCAAGAAGAATCTATGACACCAACAACATACAATCGAATGGAGTAAACCTGCCAAACGACAATGGGTCGAATACCTTGTTTTCTACGCTCGTAGGCCCAGGAGGTCCTTCCCGGAATTCTGACGGCATCACAGCTGTATTGGATGGAGTTTTTTCGGGCGACTTTAATAACGGTGTCGACTACGAGAAAATTAATGGGGCGCGAAAATTGTCGCCTACTGAATTTACGGTGCACCCACAGTTAGGATATATTACCCTTACACGCAGATTGCAGAATGATGAGGCCCTGGCAGTAGCGTATGAATATACCTACAATGGAATTATGTATAAGGTGGGTGAACTCTCTGATGATTACGCCAGCTTAAAAGAAGATGAGTCAATTTACTTGAAGATGCTGCGCCCTCGTGAAATAGCAATCCGCGACCAGTTCAATAAAATTCTTCCTACCTGGGAGTTGATGATGCGCAACATTTATACCCTGAATGTAAACCAACTCACACGCGATGGCTTTGAACTTCGTATTATCTACCGTGATGACAGAACCGGTATAGATAACCCTCAATTGCAAGAAGGAACGCAAGTGCGCAACCGGCAACTCATCGAAATCTTGGGGCTTGACCGACTAGGACCTTCTAACGATCCGCAGCGTGATGGAAACTTTGACTTTGTTGAGAACCTCACCATCTCTACCAAAGAGGGTCTCATTATCTTTCCTATGCTAGAGCCCTTTGGCAAAGGCTTACGTACTGCCTTTGAAGGTGAGAACAATGAAGATTTTCTGATAGCAAAATATGCTTTTGATACCTTGTATCGGTCCACGCGCACCGATGCGCAACTATTAACTACCAAAAATAAATTCTTTTTAACCGGGCGCTACAACGCGGGGTCTGCTCAGGAAATTATGATTCCTGGTTTTGGTGTATCCCAAGGTTCTGTTCGGGTATATGCTGGTGGCGTTCCATTACAAGAAGGGTTGGATTACCAAGTCGATTATAACTTTGGTAGAGTCACCATTTTAAATGCAGCCATTCTCAACTCGGGCAAAAACATCAGTGTTCAATACGAGACGAGCGACCCCTTCTCTTTTCAGACACGCTCTTTGGTTGGTACCCGACTCGATTATCGCTTGAGTGAAGATGTAAACCTGGGGGGTACGCTTCTTTATTATAACGAGCGACAACAACTTACGCGCAATCAGATAGGAACAGAACCTGCACGTAACATACAATATGGATTGGATCTAAGCATGCGCAAAAACAGCCGCTTGCTTACCAAGATGATCGATGCACTTCCCATCATTCAAACGAAAGAGCAATCTTCTTATTCCTTCACGGGGGAATTTGCACAACTCATTCCCGGAACATCTAACAAAACAGATGGAGATGGAGCCAGTATCGTAGATGATTTTGAAAATACAGCAACACCCTACTCCCTCATGAGCCCACAAGGCTGGAAGCTGTCATCCATACCTAAAGCCTTTGATCCTACCGGAGGTGTTCCAGACAACGTGGAGGCAGGATATAGACGTGCAAAAATTGCGTGGTATCAAATCGATAATCAATTCTACCGCGATGTAGGTCGGTTTAAACCTGAGAACATCACTGACAAAGATTTACAAAATCATTATGTGCGCTCCGTTTGGCCGAACGAGATTTTTGCGGGCTTTCAAAATCAGCAAGGAAATTTCTATGAGCAAATTTTTGACATTGCCTATTACCCGAGCGAGCGAGGTCCTTATAATTACAACTACCAATTAAACAGTGATGGATTTTTACCTGAGCCCAAACGAAACTGGGCTGGTATTACTTCGGCCATCCGAACCGAGGTGGATTTCGACAAGGCTAATATTGAGTATGTAGAATTTTGGTTGTTAGATCCTTTCATTAATACGCCCAATGGAAGAATCATTGACGGACAGTTTAATAAAACCAATACAACAGGGGGTAAGGTGTTGTTACAACTCGGCACGATTTCGGAAGATGTGCAGCGAGATGGCAAACATGCCTTTGAGCAAGGCTTACCGGTAGACGGAGTTAAAAGTATTGGGGTAACACAAAACGAATGGGGTTATGTAACCTCTCAGCAATATGTCGTAAATGCCTTCGCGAATGAAAGTTCTGCTCGCACCAATCAAGACGTGGGCTTGGATGGCGCACAAAATGCAGAAGAAGCAGCATTGTATAAAAGTAATTTTCTGGATCGCTTAATCGTTAATGCGGATGTGAAGGCAGCAATCGAAGGAGATCCATCTGCGGATGACTTTCAATATTTTCTCGGAGAAGAATTAGACAATGCAGACGCAAAACTTCTCCAACGATACAAAAACTATAATGGACTTGACGGGAACTCACCGGTTATTACAGGCGATGATGCGGTAACCCCTTCTGGTACCAACGTACCCGACAATGAAGATTTGAATGCGGATAACACGCTGAACGAGTTAGAGGAGTATTATCAATATTCCATTGATCTTCGTCCGGGGCAATTGGATATCGGGAGAGGGTACATCGTAGATAAAATAACCAGGCAGGCCACCGGAACTGGAGACAAGACTGAATTAGTTACCTGGTACTTGTTCAGAGTACCGGTGCGGCAACCGGAAAGTAAAGTCGGTAACATTAGTGGCTATAAATCCATTCGTTATGCGCGTCTGGTGCTCACCGATTTTGCGGAACCTGCTGTGTTGCGAATGGCTAAGTTCAGAATGGTAGGCAGCCGTTGGAGACGCTATGAAGGATCACTTCTCCAGGGTGGCTTGGTGGAAACTCCGGAGCCGGCTGTGGAGGATTTTACCGTATCCACTGTTAACATAGAAGAAAATTCAGCCGGGGATGATCAGAAATCACCGTACGTGGTGCCTCCAGGTGTAGTTCGTGATCGCGACATTACTTCCACTGTTGATCGCCAGCTTAATGAGCAATCGGTGCAGATGTGCGTTGATGACTTACGCGATGCGGATGCACGCGCGATTTATAAAAACGTAGACATGGATTTCTTTAACTACGGGAGAATAAAGATGTACATCCATGCCAATAGCAATGCGGCAGATGGTGAGCTCTATGCTTTTCTACGGCTGGGGAATGATCCTGATCAAAACTATTATGAGATTGCCATTCCACTTAAAATAAGTAATCCACTTAGTTTTGAACCGCGTGAAGTGTGGCCACTGGAGAATGAGATAGACATTGCTTTAGATGAATTGTACGCATTAAAAGTAGAACGCGATCGCAATAATTTCTCCCTATCACAATCTTATCCGCTGGAAGGACCGCGTCAGGCAGGTAAGCACCTCATCCGAATTTTTGGACGCCCGGATTTGGCCGATGTGCGAACCATCATCATCGGTGTTCGCAATCCTCAAACGGTAGACCAACGCAGCTACCAAATTTGTTTATGGGCCAATGAGTTGCGCCTCACTGATTTTGATCGTACTGCTGGCTATGCCGTCAATACTGCGCTTACAGCTAAGTTGGCAGACTTTGCAACAGTAAGTGGAGTGCTTCGCTATAATACGTATGGCTTTGGTAACATCAGTTCTAAGATTAGCGAACGCTCGCGCGAAGAGCGTACAGCCTATGATGTTACGGCCGCAGTAAATGCCGATAAATTATTGCCGGGTAATCACGGCATTAAAATCCCGATGCTGCTGAGCTACCAGAAAACCACCAGCAAGCCACAGTACGACCCGGCCAATCCGGATCTCAAGATTGATGCAGCCCTTGCTTCTTTCCAGACGGAAGGAGAGCGAGAAGCGTATCTCAACACCATTCGCGATGTAGACGAACGGAAGGGCATCAACTTTACAAATGTTCGAAAAACGAAAGTGAAGAAAGATGCCAAATCTCATATTTATGATATAGAGAACTTCTCGTTCAGTTATTCCTATTCGGAAGCCATGCGAAGAAGCTTTACGCTGAAAGAGTCGGCTCTTATTACCAACAGAGGATCCGTGGCATACTCCTTCACACCAAAAGCAACAGGTATTGAACCCTTTAAAAACGTCAAGAGTTTAAAGTCGCCTTATCTTCAACTGATCAGAGATTTTAATTTTAGTTTGATGCCATCCAACCTCAGTTTCCGGGCCGACTTGGACAGATCGTTCAGTAAAATTATTTACCGGAATGATGGATTTGAATCCACGCCCAATTACCTGAAGAATTTCACATTCAATCGTACGTATAATGTGCGCTGGAATTTTGCCAAGAGTTTAAGCCTCGATTACAGCGCACGGGCGAATGCTTTTGTAGATGAAATCGACACCGATCCGAATGGAGGCTATTCCTATACACTGGACCGTGAGATTACGGCCAAAGAATACGAAGACAGTTTACGCACGAATTTGAAAAACCTGGGGCGTATGAAAAACTTCGATCAGAGTGTTACGGTTAACTACATCTTGCCTTTGGATAAATTACCGCTCACCAACTGGATTGGAGCTGAGTATCGTTACAATGTCAATTACAATTGGGTAGCAGGTGCTGTCAATAAACCTGACTCGCTGAAGGTGGTGGGTGACATTCCTGATGATAAAGATTTTAAGAACACGATTCAAAACAGCCGCACACAAGACTTTACCGGTAAAATCGATTTGGTAAAACTGTATAATAAAGTCGCCTTCTTAAAGAAGATTAATACGCCACCGCCCGCCAAACCAAAAAATCCTCAAGTAAAAACAAAACCCGATCCTGCAGATACCCTTCCGAAACCTCCCAAGATGTTGACGGGGCTTGCGCGACTCATCATGTCAGTACGTTCAATCAATGGCACCTATTCTAAAAACGAGGGCACGGTGTTACCAGGTTTTGTCAATACACCAAAATACTTTGGTATGGATGAAAACTTCAGCTCGCCCGGTTGGGGCTTTGTATTGGGTGATCAGGATCCAGGCATTCGCCAGAAGGCCGCTGCAAATGGATGGCTGACTACTTCGCCCACTTTGAGCAATCCCTTCAGACAAATTAGAAATGTCAACATTACCGCAAGGGCCAATATTGAACCGGCACCGGATTTTAAAATCCAATTGGATATCAAGAAGGAGTCGATGGCTGCTTACCAGGAATTTTATCGCTTCGATCAGGATTCGCTTGACTTCCGATCGATTGGACCCACCCGATCAGGGAGTTATCGAATCTCTACCATTATGATAAACACCTCTTTTAATAAGAGCAATGGTAAATTAGAGTCAGCTATTTTCGACACCTTCGAAGATAACCTGGCAGTGGTGCAACAGCGATTTAATACGGTAACAGGTATTGAGTACGATACTGCGCAAGATGTTCTCATACCGGCCTTCATTGCAGCTTACACTGGAAAAGACGTTAATACCGTTGGCTTATCACCTTTCCCACAAACACCGTTGCCAAACTGGCGTGTGGATTATTCAGGCTTGACGAAACTGAAAATCTTTGGAGATCTGTTTCAATCACTTACGCTTACCCATGCGTACGTATCAACCTATTCAGTAGTAGATTTTAGAAACTCTGCGGAGTACACCAGCGATGCCACCATTGGTTTAGGCAATCCCATTGAGGATTACAACAAGGGCATTTTTGCAACCCAGCGAAATGAACAAGGCAAACTCATTCCGGTTTACGTGATCAGTGGCGTTACACTTTCCGAACAATTCTCTCCACTTATTGGTATTAACCTGCGTACCAAGAGTCGCATCTCTGCTCGTTTTGAATACAAGACTAAACGCGATCTGGCCCTTAATATCTCCAATGCACAGGTTACAGAAGCGTTGGCGAAAGATATTGTAATGGAGATGGGCTATACAAAAAATAACATGAAGTTGCCTTTCCGCTCACAAGGAAGACTCATTGTCTTGAAAAATGATGTCACCTTCCGCTTGAACCTTACCGTTTCCGATATACGAACCATACAGCGCAAAATCGAACAACCCGATGTGTTTACCAGTGGAAATGTCAATTTCCAGTTGCGTCCTAATATTAGCTATGCGGTTAACCAAAAGCTTCAAATCACTACGTATTTTGAACAAACCATTAATGAGCCAAAGGTCTCTAATGCCTATAGAAGGGCCACTACCCGTTTCGGGTTCCAGGTGCGCTTTAATCTTGCTCAGTAACAAAGGATTAGGCGATTCCTAAAATATCAGGGTATTTTACCTTTTGAACCTTGAACTTTGAATCGTATTTCCCTTAATTTTGGCACATTAAACCAAACACAATGAACATTCCAAGCGATCTACAGTACACAAAAGACCACGAGTGGGTTAAAATTGAAGGAAACACAGCCACTGTCGGCATCACTGATTTTGCGCAAAGCGAAT
>LNEN01000204.1 GCA_001464155.1 Cytophagales bacterium Ga0077538
TAGTCATGGCGAAGTGTTTGGAACTGTAGAAGCCGTAAAAACTGTTTCTGACTTATACATGCCTCTTTCTGGAAAAGTCGTGGAACTAAACTCTATTTTGGAAGCCAATCCAGAAAAAGTGAACGAAGATCCCTATGGCGCTGGTTGGATGGTGAAAGTAGAGATAAAAGGAACTCCTTCCGATCTTCTCTCAGCTGCTCAATACAAGGAACTTATCGGTAAGTAATTAGTTATACGTTAACAGTTATCAGTTTATCAGATAACTGTTAACGACTAACAGATAACGAATGATAGAGCTACCCGTAATAACGCCCGAAAATCGCAGACGCAAGCCAGACTGGTTAAGAGTAAAACTACCAGTAGGTCCTGAGTATGCCAGTGTTCGTAAAATTGTTGACGGACACAAGCTGCATACCATTTGCGAAAGTGGCAATTGCCCCAACATGGGCGAATGCTGGGGAGAAGGCACGGCAACCTTTATGATTCTGGGTAATGTTTGCACACGCAGTTGTACTTTCTGTGCAGTAGCCACCGGAAGACCTACTGAATACGATGTGGAGGAGCCTAAGCGTGTAGCGGAAGCTATTAAACTGATGGGCGTAAAACATGCGGTTATCACGTCTGTGAACCGCGATGAATTGAAAGACCGTGGTGCAGAAGTCTGGTACAACACAGTAGTTGAAACAAAAAAACTTTCTCCACAAACCACTATTGAGACGCTTATTCCTGATGTAAAAGGAAACTGGGATGCCTTGTACAGAATGATTGAAGGGGGCCAGGAAGTGGTGAGTCATAATATGGAAACGGTGGAGCGCATGTACCGCAGGGTGCGTCCGCAAGCCAAATATGAGCGCAGTCTCGAAGAAATAAAACGCATACGCGAAGCGGGCAAGCGCACCAAGTCCGGCATTATGTTGGGCGTAGGTGAAACACAAGAAGAAGTGTTCAAAGCCATGGACGATCTGGTTGCCAATGGCTTACTGATTCTTACCCTAGGGCAATACCTGCAGCCCACTAAAATGCATTTGGAAGTGGCAGAATACATTCATCCCGACACTTTTGCTATGTACAAAGAAGAGGGTTTGAAAAGAGGCTTGAAATATGTGGAGTCCGGCCCGCTGGTTCGCTCTTCCTACCACGCAGAACGCCATGTTCACGTATCAATGGAGTAAAGCCTAATCTTTAGCAAGCTCTTTTTCGTATACTAGAAGTATCAATCTTGAATGTCGTAATTTGATACTTGAAATTTAAACTCCTATGTGGTTAGTCGTTTCTGCTTTGATCATTTTCGGTCTCCTGTTAGTAATCGTTGAGATCGTCTTCATTCCGGGCACAACTGTGGTTGGCGTTTTTGGAGTAATCATTACCCTAGCAGGCGTATTTTTTGGTTACCGGGAATTTGGCACAGGAACAGGGCATTTAATTCTGGGCACAACCGCAGCAACCTTTGGATTGTTGATTTATTACAGCTTTCGTTCCAATGCATGGGACAATATTTCACTCAAGAGCTCTATTAATAGTCGTAATAATGAAGGCTTTTTAGAAAGCTTTGCTGTCAATCAGGAGGGTATTTGTGTGTCAGCCTTGCGTCCTGTCGGAAAAGCAGAGTTTAACAAGCGATTGGTGGAGGTATCCTCAGAAGGAGAGTACGTGGATGCCGGCACTAAAGTGCGCATAAAAGAAGTTAGTGCAGCCGGCATTATTGTAGTGCAAATCCCGTAACTTCGATCCCGATTCTTTCCGCGTGAATACTCAAGTCGTGCTGGAAGAGTAAAATACTAACAATTCAATACCTATGGATGCAGCTTTAATGTTATTTGTCTTTGGAGGCATAGTCCTCTTCTTTATTTTCCTCTATTTCTTTCCAATTAGCTTATGGATTACCGCTCGCGTTTCAGGAGCTAGAATTGGACTGCTCGAAATGGTGCTTATGCGCATTCGAAAAGTGCCTGTACGGGTAGTAGTCGATTCACTCATCACCGCTACAAAAGCCGGTTTGAATGTAACCTCTACTGATTTAGAAACCCATTACCTGGCAGGTGGAAACGTGCCCAAAGTAATTCGTGCCCTTATCTCTGCAGAGAAGGCCAACATTACGATGGATTTTAAACAAGCTACCGCGATTGACTTGGCAGGGAGAGATGTATTTGAAGCAGTTCAGATATCAGTTAATCCAAAAGTAATCACCATCAGGTGATTGCCATTGCCCGTGTTACGGTTCGGGCCTCTATCTCTCAATTGATTGGTGGTGCGGGCGAAGAAACTATTTTAGCACGTGTGGGTGAAGGTATTGTTACCTCTATCGGTTCTGCTAAATCACACAAAGAAGTATTAGAAAACCCTGATAAAATCTCGAAGTTAGTATTGTCCAGAGGATTGGATTCAGGTACTGCCTTCCAGATTCTTTCTATTGATATTGCCGATGTAGATGTTGGGGCAAACATTGGTGCAAAGCTGCAAATTGACCAGGCTAGTGCCGACTTAAAAGTAGCCGAAGCAAAAGCAGAAGAACGCAGAGCGATGGCGGTTGCGGTTGAGCAAGAAATGAAAGCGAAAGCACAAGAGGCTCGCGCGAAAGTAATTGAAGCAGAAGCAGAAATTCCTAAAGCTATTGCTGGGGCTTTTGCCAGCGGTAACTTAGGTATTATGGACTACTATAAAATGCAAAACGTACAAGCGGATACTGAAATGAGACAATCCATTTCCGGATCGGGTAAAGGCGGTACAACAACCGCTAAATAAAACCTTGAATAAACTCACTCAAGAACAAAAGGCCAGCATTAGCTGGCCTTTTTGATTTTCTATAATCTACTCGAAAAACATACATCACCCTTTAAACGAGCTGCGCGCATCGAACAAATCTGAAAGATTCCTGTTCTATTTCTATGAAGAACGTAGTTATGGAGAGCAATTTGATTTTAGAGAAAACTTTTAAGCACGCCATCTTATCGCGGGTAAGCGAAAACCCAGACATTTTAATTGTAGAGGCAACAACATCCTATATTCCAATTGAAGAGTTTAAAGCCATATTTAATGCAATCGGGGACTGTGTTGCCAAACAACCTGTAACCAAACTAATCTTCGACAAAAGAAAATTAACGGTGTTTCATCAACCTTCTATGGAATGGTATTTCGTGGAGTGGAAAGAGAAAATGTTTGATTTGGGTTTGCGAACTCATCGTAAAATTTTGCCCAACGATGAGGTATTCAAGCAAAGCGTAAAAATTGGCCGCGACAAAATAAGTAAGAATTTCCCCAATGGGAAGTATACCCAAATGGACATTCAGTACTCGAATACACTGGAAGAAGCGATCGAAAAATAGGGTTGAATAACGGCTATGGATGAGTCCACTAAAATTTTGTGTGAGGATATTCTTCGCGAGAAGATACTCTCCTTGCAGAGCGACTATGAGCAGAGGGTTGCTTCACTCACACGGTTTTTTGAGGAAGCCATGGCTCAGTTGCAAGCCAATGAGGTAACAAGGCGTAAACAGTTAGAAGCGGAGCATCAACAGCAATTGGAGGAACTTCAAAAGGAGTATTGTCAAAAAACAAAGACCTTAGAAGAAGAAATAAATTTTCTGAATGAGCGTCACGACTCACAGCGACTTATGCTAAGCGAAACGTTGGATTATGTTCAACGACTGGAGCAAGAGTTGTTGCAGTTAAAAAGTGTGATCTCTAAGGGCGATCCTCCGGTATGCTGAGGATAACCTGAAGCCCTTTCGCTAGAGGAGTTAACGCAACTTTCCCTCCGAGACGACTCATAATCTTTTTGGCCATATAAAGTCCAAGGCCTGAGCCTGTCGATTTTTCTGACCCCCGATAAAAAATTGTGCATGCTTTCTCGATTACTTCGGATGTCATGCCTTCCCCGTTGTCTTCAATAAGCATATCAACAAAGCCTTCCCTCATCTTTACCTTAATTGTAATAGTAGGGTGAGCATCATTTCTGTATTGAATGGCATTAATGAGAACAGCCTTGAGGGCTTCTGACAGCAAACGCACATCAGTGTGCACGGTCAAATTTTTATCTATCGACCACTCCAGTTTTATTGCCTGAAAACCTTCTATATAATTGAGCCCATTCCAGGCTTTTTGTGCCAAGGATAGAAGTCCTACTTTTTCAAGTTGGATTTCGTCTAGCGCAGCTTTTGTGAATAAGGCTATAGATCGGAGCAAGTCATCCATTTTTTGCATCGAGAGTCCAATCCGATGCGCATATTCTTTGACGGAAGGAGAAGGATTTTCAGCATTCAATAAATGCAGCAGACCCAACGTGGAGGTGATGGGTGTTTGCAGCTCAGCAAGGGTAGCATTCAGAAAATTATTTTTTTTGACAAGCTCCTCAATGGCAGCAGTTAGTTCTTCCTTTTGAGCTTCTAGTTCTTCGGCTTTTTCGTTCAGCTCTTTTTCGCGCTCTGCCAGCGTTTCGTTTTGTTTCTCCAGTAACTGGACTAAATCAGAAATTTTGCTACTCATACAAGAAGGGTAATGTAAGAGGGTTCACAAAAGTCGCATTTATTTGGAGAGGATGCAGACCTTTCATCAAATAAAAAAGCTGTCGTTACGATGAGGTCATCAGAACGACAGCTTTGAATGGAGTGACTAGCTTAAGCCTTTACAGGTTCACGATGTCCCACCCAGGTAAAACGCTTGTTAATAAATTCAGGATTGGTAAAGGAAGCATTTCCGGAAGGATTACCTCCCGTTACGTGGTAGTCGCTAAAAGCCGCATTTTGATTCATGTAAATGCCACCTGTTAAATTGAAAGAAACAGGTGTGGCAGCCAACGCCATTTCATCGGCAATCTTTGCACGCACACTTGCATCGGTAGTGTAGGCACCGCAGGAAATAGCGCCATGTTGAATGGCCATTTCCTGAGCCAGTGCAATTGATTGATCGGTATTTTTTGTTTTGATTAATAAAGCGATAGGGCCGAAAAGTTCTTTACTGAATACATCTTTCTTAGTCGCGTCTACTTCCAGCAGGGCAGGCGTTGCGACACGTGCATTTTTGAACATGGGGTTTTCAAAGGTGCGGGAAGCCAACACTACTTTGCCACCAAGCTTATCAGCACCGGCTACTCGTTCGCTGGTAACTTTACTTTGCACAGCACCTAATACAAAGGGTCCTGCTTTAGGATTGTCAACCAGGCCATTAATATTATCAGCAAGTTTTTTAGCGAAGTCGTCAAAAGAAAGAATGCCTGTGGGTGTTTTAATGCCTCCTTCAGGAATGTAGAAATTTTGAGGAGCTGTACACATTTGTCCACTGTAAAGCGACAGAGAGAAGGCAAGATTCCCAGCTACCTTATCTGCATCTTCAACAGAATCTAAGATCACTGAATTCACACCTGTCTTTTCTGTAAACACGGCTTTGCCGTTCAAGCCTTCTAAGTAAGAACCAAAAACAGAGTTGCCGGTAAAGTCAATCACCTTTACATCTTTATGCTCTGCCAATTCTTTAGTGATCATTTTGTCAAAGGTATCCGCACCCAATTGGCAAATGTTTGGATCGAGGTTATTTTCCACCAATACTTTTTGAAGTTCCGCGATCACAATAGCAATAGGAAGTATTGCCCCAGGATGTGGCTTTACAATAACAGGGTTGCCGGTAATCAAACTCGCATACATGCCCGGTACTGTATTCCACGTAGGAAAGGTTGAGCAACCAATCACCACTGATACGCCTTTCGGTACTGCATGCCATTCTTTGTTTAATTGAATATTGAACTTACCCATGGGTTTATCCCACAAGGCATTCTTGGGAAAGCGTTGCAATTCCTCATAGCCGGCTGCAATGGCTTCGAGGGCACGATCGGCAGCGTGTGGGCCTGATGCCTGAAAGGCCATCATGTATCCTTGGCCAGTAGTATGCATAGTGGCATAAGCTATTTCAAAGAAACGCGCTTTCATACGTTCAAGCGATTCCATTAAAATGGCAGCACGATCTTCAGCACTCACCTTTCTCCAGGTGTGAAAAGCGGCTTTTGATTTTTCAATCAGCGTAAGGGCAGAATATGTTGGATATGAAATTTTTAATGTGTCTTGTAAGTAAGGCGATTCTTCTTGGCCGGCCCAACTTTCAGCATTGCCTTGCGCCAACTCTTCAAACTTCTTACCAAGCTGTGCCTTGAATTTAGCTTGGCCATCAGCATCGGCAGTTTCGCCATAAATCGCTGGAGCAGGATGCTCTGGAAAGGCTGCGAAGAGAGTGCGGGTGTGTAACGCATTGATTGCTTTGTTAAGCGTGTCTTTGTGCTTGTTGTATAGATTCATTTTTTAATTATTTCGTTTTCTTTATTTCTTCATTCCAACCATGCTTTAATCCTTTCAAAAAGGCTCCCACGGTACCATCCCAGTCATAAATGGCTTCAATGAGCAACATGGAAACCATGCCGAGGAGAAAAAGTTTGATGTCTCGTTTTGCAATTGTCTTCATGTTCTTATTTCGCCTGACTAAAAACCTTCACTAATAAATCGGTGGTGCGGGCAGCGGGATCCTGGCGGATCTTCTTTTCTTCTTTGGCAATCTGTAAAAACAAACCCTTCATTGCCAGGTTGGTGGCATAGTCATTCAAATCGGGATTAACTTTTTCTACGAAGGGAATTTTATTGTACGTGTTCACCAAGTCGGTATAGTATTTTGCAGCGCCTACTTTGTCCAACGAGTTTTGAATAACAGGTTTGAATTTTTCTTTTAATTGAGGCGAGGTCGTTCTTTCTAAATAACTCGTGGCTGCATTGACGTCTCCATTCAAAATACCCCAGGCATCTTCAATGGTCATTTGTTTAATGGCATTTACGAAAATGGGTTTGGCTTCTTTGGCAGCATCTTCTGCGCCACGATTAAGCGTCATGATAAAATTGTCCACCTGCTTATCCATGCCGATCTGACGAAGTTTGTCTTCCACCTTCTTTATATCCGGAGGAAATGGAATTTTAATTTCAGGATTTTTAAAATAGCCATCTGTGGCGGAAAGCTGATCAGCTCCTTTTGCAATACCACTGGTCAGGGCTTCCTTCAAACCATCACCCACTTCGGCTGTCGTCAGGGCCTTTTCTGTACCCGCGGCTTTGCTAACCTGGTTGAGTGTTTGGTTGATCTGTGCAGAGGTACAAGCCCCTAACGTGAGTAAAATAGCCCAAAATGAACGTTTCATACGATTGAATTAGAAAGCAAGTTAAAAAAGATATGGACAGGAAAAGGACTAATAATGAAGCATTTCGGGCTTCACCTCTTGTATGGACTGGCAACCGGCAAGGCCCATCGTGAGTTCAAAATCGGCCATAAAATTTTGCAGAACTTCGCGAACCCCCTCTTCTCCGGCAAGGGCTAAGGCATACACATAAGGACGCCCAATACAGATGGCGGTTGCGCCAAGAGCAAGGGCTTTAAACGCATCAGCCCCACCGCGAATACCACTGTCTAGCAGTATGGGGATTTTGCCCTGTACAGCATTCGCAATAGCGGGCAACATTTCAATGGTAGAAACCGAACCGTCTACTTGTCTTCCTCCGTGATTGGAGATCACGATGCCATTCATTCCATAATCGATCGCTTTCTTTGCATCCTCTGGATGAAGAATGCCTTTCAGTAGAATGGGAAGTTTGGTGTGTTCTCGTAAAAAATGCAAATCCTCCCAGGTGGTAAACGGATTGGTATACATGCTGGTAAAGGTTTGCACCGCCTTCATCGGCTTTCCTGATTTTAATTTACGAAAGAAATCAGTACCCGGATAGTTGTTTACCATCTGCACTAAGCCGCGAAGGGTCTGCAGAGTGACCTTGCGTTTAGGAGAGGGAGAGGCAGGCTCCTCCAGCAATCGCTGGAAAACAGGATCTGAGGTGTATTGCGCAATGCCTTTACCTTCCAGAAAGGGGAGGTAGGCTAACTCCAGATCACGTGTACGCCACCCCAGCATGGTGGTGTCAAGGGTTACCACAATGGCAGCACAACCACATTGCTCCGCACGTTGCACAAAGCTCGCTACTAAGTCTTTCGACTTACTCCAATACAATTGAAACCAGTGAGGCGCAGGGCCCATTGCTTGTGCACACACTTCCATAGGTACCGAAGCTTGATTGGAAAAAATGTAAGGAACGTTCAGGGAAGCAGCAGCACGTGCTACGGCCAAATCAGCTTCTTTATCAACCATTTCCAGAACGCCTATAGGAGAAAGTAAAAATGGAGAAGGAAGTTTCGTGCCAAACAAGTTAATGCTGATGTCACGCTCCCCTACGTTTTTCAACATGCGAGGAATTATTTTGTAGGCTTCAAAAGCTTCTCTATTTCTTCTTACCGTGGCTTCTGTTCCGGCACCACCGGCTATGTAGGCAAAGGCTTTTTTACTGATGTATTCCTGAGCTGTCTCTTCCAAAGTTGTTAGGTCAATGTTCACCTTGGGCAGTATGCCCGAAAAACCATTTAAGTAGATTTCGCGTTGCCGATCTAGAGCCGATACCTTCATAGGATTGAAGCTAAAAAATAAATTTTGAACAAAGACGCAGTAATTCCACTTTTACATTGAAATACTCTTTATGAAACAAATAACAGCCGAGCTACTCACCATAGGCGATGAAATCTTATACGGACAAATTGTGGACACAAACTCACAATGGATGAGTGTGGAGCTTACTAACATTGGGGTCAAAATTGTGCGCAAGACCTCTGTGGCTGATAAAGAAGAAGAAATCCTAACCGCTTTCGCTGAAGCGGAAAAGCGAGCTGATGTTATTTTGATTACGGGTGGCCTTGGCCCCACCAGCGATGATATAACTAAACCCTGCCTGGCGAAATATTTTAACTGTGATCTGGCCATTCACGCAGAAGCCCTGGCCGAAGTAACTGAGTTTTTTAAAAGCAGGGGTAGAGCGTTAACAGAAATGAACCGCCAACAAGCTGCTCTTCCCACGGCCTGTACAAAAATCACAAATCCCGTTGGGACAGCACCCGGCATGTGGTTTGAAAAAGACAACAAGGTATTCATGTCGATGCCGGGTGTACCACACGAGATGAAACGAATGATAGCAGAGCAAGTAATACCTCGTCTTAAACAGAAGTATGAATTGCCTGTCATTTATCATAAAATCATTCGCACCATTGGTCAGGGAGAATCTTTTCTGGCGGAAAAAATAGCTAATTGGGAGAAGGCTTTACCTGCGCATATTAAGCTTGCCTATTTACCAAGTCTTGGAGAAGTAAAATTGCGTCTTACTTGTTTTGGTAATTCACTGGCATTGCTTGAGCAGGAAGCCGAAGTGCTGACAGAGAAACTCCGAAACATTATCGGAAGCTCTATTTACGCCTATGGCGAAGAGCCCATCGAAGTAGCAATTGGAAAACTCTTGAAAGAAAATGGATTAACTCTTTCCATTGCAGAAAGTTGCACTGGCGGTAACGTGTCACACATGATTACCAGCGTGCCGGGTAGCTCAGAATATTTTCAGGGAAGTATCGTTCCCTATTCCTACGACATCAAAATGTCTCAATTGGGAGTGAAAGAAGAAACCCTCAATCAGTATGGTGCTGTGAGTGAACAAACTATTCGCGAGATGGCCGTATTGGTAAGGCAAAAATTTAATACAAGCATTGGCATTGCCACCAGCGGCATTGCCGGTCCTGGAGGCGCCACCCCCGATAAGCCTGTGGGTACGGTGTGGATTGCCTATGCCGATGGGGAGCGCATAACCACCAAAAAACTACAACTTTCAAAAGAACGTCACCTGAACATTCAATTATCCTCTATGGCGGTGTTGAATCTGTTGCGGTTAGGGATAAAAGAATTAACTGCCAATGTGCAAAAGGCAGTCAACTGATTTTTGAGAATGCTACCTGCAAAAAAGGAAATTCGGTTTTGCTGCGGCATGGTTGAAAATCCTCAAAGGCTGTATTTCCTGCTAAAGAAATAGTAACTTGGCACCCCAATTCAATCGTTTGAACCGATGGCAAATGTAGAACTGATCATGCCCAAAATGGGCGAAAGCATCATGGAAGCAACAATCTTAACCTGGATGAAAAAACCTGGTGATAAGATTGAGCAAGACGAGAGCGTGCTGGAAGTAGCTACTGATAAAGTGGATACAGAAGTGCCCTCTACCCATGCTGGTATTTTACAGGAAATTCTTGCGAAAGAAGGACAAGTGGTAAAAGTGGGTTCTGCCATCGCCATTATCTCCACAGGAGGTGAGGCTGCTCAGGCACCCGCTGCACCCAAAGCAGAGACGAAGGCAAACGGTTCGGCTCCTGCAAAAGAGCCTGTAATGGCTACAGCAAATGGAAACGGTGCTTCACACGCCACGGATTTTAAAGCGGCATCACGTTTCTATTCTCCTTTAGTTAAAAGTATTGCGAAGGAAGAAGGCGTAGCCGTAGCAGAATTAGAAACGATCCCTGGTACCGGTCAGGAAGGCCGTGTTACTAAAAAAGATATTATGAACTACATGGCCAACCGTACGTTGGGTCAGGTAGTGCAACAAAGTGCTCCTGCTGTTCAGGCAAGACCCTCCTCAGCGGCTGTTACTTCAACTCATTCAGCACCGCTGGTGCCGGCCAGCATCAGCGCCAATGATGAAATCATTGAGATGGACCGCATGCGCAAGATGATTGCCGAACGCATGGTGGACAGCAAACGCACTTCTCCACACGTTACTTCTTTTGTGGAAGCAGATGTTACCTCAGTGGTATACTGGAGAAATAAGTGGAAGAACGAATTTCAAAAACGCGAAG
>LNEN01000205.1 GCA_001464155.1 Cytophagales bacterium Ga0077538
TGTATATTTTTTTAAGTTCGTCCTCGTTTAAGTAGACGCTATCAGTGGCCGCCCTTATTACCTTGAAGCTTTTCTTTTGATATGCAAGGTTTACAGGAATGTCTCGATCCACTGCCTCTCGTAGTATAGCTTTGATTTCTTTAAAGTGCTTTCCCCGAGTATTTTCTTTTAGATCTTTTCCCTGCATGTATTGGTCAAAGTCATAATAGAAATCCATATCAATATCCTGGAATGTCAGTTTCAACTTCCTTGCAACGCAGTATTTCTTGATCAACTCCAGAGTCTGTTTTTTAGATCTCTTAGTACCAGGAGAGAGGTTCTTGCCTCCCGGACTCTTTGTCGTTTCTATTATCCGTTCCCATTGGGAATAGAAATCACCATCCTCGGAAATAAAAACTCCCTTGGACTCGAGTTCATCTTTCTGTGATTTAAGTATGAAGGACTTGATATCTTCACGACTAAGTTTTTTACTTTCAAGCCGGAGGCTCTTGTATTCAATAAGCGCTCCCTCCAGGTTGTTCAGGTATCTGTTAATTTCTGCCTGTTCTATGGCATTGACTCCAGTTAGCTTAGGACGACTTTTTCGTTTATCCCAATCAGCAGGACTAATTTTTATTCCGGTCGAATACATGAATTTCCGCTTTTCAATTCGGCCATCATAAACCATCAAAATGATGGTTGGTTTTCCCTTTCCTCTTTGTCTTAATAAGAAGTGAATGTTCATTACCTTTTCAAAAATGGTTTAGGTCAAAAGTACTAGATGTAGTTTTTAACGGTCGAACATTTGGTCGAACAAAAGCCTTTACTTCCCTTTACCTAACTTTATGTAGAAATACTTTAAAATATTGTAAAAATCAAATATTGGCGTAAATTTGAACAACCAAGTGAAGGAAGGTAAAACAAGATAAAGAGTGTTCGAGTCCGCTCGGAACCTCTGAACAAATGAACAACCCCTTTCTGAACGGAAGGGGTTTTTTATTGGTAGATCTGAAAGAAAGCATCTCCACAAAATTCGCGGAGCGAAGAAGTAATTAATTTTTGTCTGTATACTAAATTGACACTCATGCGTATTCTATCCCTTCTTCTACTCGGTAGTGCAATCCTGTTTACCCGTTGCAATAGCAAAGAGGAAACGCCCATGCCACAAGCCGATGCAGACAATGGCGGTTTATTTTTACCAGAAGGTTTTGGTGCGCTTGTCGTAGTGGATAGTGTAGGACCGTCTCGTCATTTGGCTGTCAACAGTAATGGAGACATTTACATGAAGTTGCGCATCACAACTGGAGACAAAGGCAATGTGGCTTTACGCGATGAAGATGGTGACGGCCGGGCTGATGTCGTGCAGCGCTTTGGAGACTATCCCAACGATGGAGCCTTCGCGACCGAGATGCGCATCCATAAAGGATATTTATATTTTAGTTCTGAGTTGGTGATCTACCGACAAAAGTTAACACCGGGAAAACTTATTCCCGAAGGTAAACCAGAAGTAATTGTACGCGACCATCATCCCATGCAATGGCACAATTCCAAGGTGCTGGCATTCGATAAAGAAGATAATTTATACATCACCTTTAGCGCACCCACCAATGCATGTGAAGATTGGAGCTCTATCGATTATTACAACAATGGCAATTCTTCGGCAGGTGTGAAGAGCATGAATCCGTGCCCTGAGCTGAATGACTTAGGCGGCATTTGGAAATTCGATGCCAATAAACTGAATCAATCGCAATGGGAAGGGCAGCGCTATGCTACCGGCATACGGAGTGTGGTAGGCATGTCCTGGCATGAAGAAGATAACAGTCTGTATGCGATACAACACGGTAGAGATTATTTGCATGGCCACGCACCCAATCATTACACTCCCTGGCAAAATGCCGTACTTCCTGCGGAAGAGTTTATGAAGATCAACAAAGGAGATGACTTCGGTTGGCCCTATACCTATTACGATCCCTTCAAACAAAAAAGAATGTGGGCTCCTGAATATGGTGGTGATGGGGAGAAAGAAGCCACAGGATTTGCAGACCCCTTAATGGGCATGCCTGCACATTGGGCGCCCAATGATTTATTGTTTTACAAGGGTTCTCAATTTCCAGCGCGTTATAAGGAGGGTGCCTTTGTGGCCTTTCACGGTTCAACCAATAGAGGACCGTATCCACAAGGCGGTTATATCGTAGCCTTTATTCCATTTGAAAATGGAAAGCCCACTGCGAAGTGGGAGGTGTTTGCCGATGGTTTTGCTGGTGTGGATGTGATCGTTGATATGAAAGAGGCGAAGTATCGCCCCATGGGATTGTCGGAAGGACCCGATGGTTCTCTCTACATCTCTGAATCCAAACAGGGTAAAGTGTGGCGTGTGATGTATACTGGCGATCCTCTGAAGTTTACGCAGGCTTCCTTGGCGAATATGGAAAGCAGAAAGTCCAGGTCGTATATCAAAACACCTGATGAGACTGCTGACTCGGTATCGCCCAAGTAAAGAGAAAAAACATTGATACGCGAAAGCAAGAAGAGCTCTTTGGTTCTCTACTGACAAGATGCTTGGAGTGAATGTTTTCAAAAATCGACCGCTCCTAACATTTCCATTTAGCAACGACAGTATTTACTTACATTTCTGCTCTTAAGCCAAGCCTCTATGAAAAAGTTGATCGGCATTGTAGTGTTCGTAGCAGCAACCACGCTCTGCGCGGCACAAAAGAAAAAACAAGAAAGCGCAGTTTACTATCCAGGTAAAGAGTGGCAGAGTAAAACTCCTGAAGCAGTGGGCATGGATGCTGCGAAGTTACAGGAAGCCATTGTTTTTGCTATCGACAATGAAGTGCAGAATCCGCGCAGCATGGAGGAGAATCATTACCGCACCTTCGGGAAAGAACCTTTTGGTGATGCCATCGGTCCGATGAAAGATCGTGGTTCCCAAACGGGCGTCATTATTAAAAATGGATACATCGTTGCTGAGTGGGGTGACCCCGAACGTCCGGATATGTCGCACAGCGTCACGAAAAGTTTTTTGTCCACAACGGTAGGGCTGGCCTACGACAAGGGCTTGATCAAAAGTATTCAGGATACTGTGTATCCCTACGTACCGGCCATACAAGTATATGCACCTCTTCCAACGGCTAACAAGGCTGATCACTTTGGTGCTGCGGACATGCTGGATTTGTTTGCCACACCAAACAATCGAAAAATTACCTGGAATGATATGCTCCGACAAACCAGTGATTGGGAGGGTACACTGTGGGGAAAACCCGATTGGGCGGATCGCCCGAGTCCCACTGCAAGCGAGTGGCTAACGCGTGCACGCAACGTACCGGGTAGTGTTTATGAGTATAATGATACCCGCGTGAATGTGCTGGCACTGGCAACGCTCAACGTATGGCGCAAACCTTTGCCACAAGTGCTCAAAGAAAACATCATGGATGAAATCAATGCCTCTACTACCTGGCGATGGTATGGATATGAAAACTCGTTCATCATTCTTGATGGACAGATTGTGCAATCGGTGAGTGGTGGCGGCCATTGGGGCGGAGGCATGATTATCAATGCCTATGACATGGCACGATTTGGTTACCTCACCTTGCGAAAGGGTAAGTGGAATGACAAGCAATTGATTTCAGAGCAGTGGATTAACTGGTCAACCACCCTTACACCCGCTCAAATCGGTTATGGGTTTATGAATTACTTCTTAAACACGGATGGAAAGTATTTGCCCAGTGCGCCTACTACCGCTTTCACACACATTGGCAATGGCACCAACATGATTTATGTAGACCGCGAGAATGATATTGTAGCCGTAGTGCGCTGGATCGATAACAAAGCCCTCGATGGATTTGTGAACGCACTACTAAAGGCGGTGAAGTAAGGCCTCGCCTCGTCACTTCGCAGTCTGCCGAGGTGTGAGCGAAGGTGGGTGGAGAAGTCCACCGGGAAGAAGAATATAACTTAATACGTTGAATCAGGTGATTCTTCTGGTGGCTTACTTTCGTGGCTCGTAGCCTGCCTTTTTCAATTCCAGTCTAAATTGCCTATTTTGGTTCCCCCTTAACAGCTTTTATCTGAAAATGGCGGAAACTTTAGAGGTATATCGTATGATGCACAAACTGCAATTCCACTATTGGTTTAGCGATAAAAAGCATACCATGGATGCACTCGTGCATAATAAGTGCGAGCGTGAACTGCTGGAGCTCACCAAGGCCATTGCGAAAGTGTGTGGAGTATCCATCAATATGGAGACGGAGCCGATGGGTAAGGGGGGATTGAAAAGCTGGCTGACCCTTACGGCCAAAACACCTAAGAAGACACCTACTACGAAGATAGCCCTTGTCAACCTGCTGGTAACAGCAAGTCTTACAAGTTCCAATCCTGCTTCTCTTGGAGAAGTGCTGCCTTCACTCTTTGAGAAACTGGCCGAGGGAAAAGAAGACGACAAAACTGCACGTGAACAACTAAAGCAAGAACTAAAAGTTTTGAAGGCCGAAGCCTCTATAGTCGTTCCGAAGCTTGATCAGAACGCTGTAGTAAAAAAGAGACGGTCTACTTTTTATGACTTGCTGCGCAAGTATGCCAAGGTGAAGAGTTTCTCCATTGCGCTTACAGATGAATCGAAGAAGATGGTGCTGGAGGAGCAACTCGTGGAACGTGATAGTTTCAAGACCTATCTATTAAGCTCTGCCACCGTGGCGCCTCAGGTAATCGAACAGGCACAGATTGAAATTATTTCTCCGGTGTTAGTAAAAGGTCGGCACAAGTGGAAAGGTATGTATGAAGGAGCTCCAATCTCTTTTGTGATGAAGTCCGATGAGTTTATGACCATGGTGCAAACGGGCAAGGTGGAATTTAAAAGTGGCTCCACCATTGCCTGTTCGTTGGAAATTGAAAAGAAACTGAGCAGCACTGGTAGCGAAAGAATTACGGGTTACAACATCCTGCACGTGAGTTCGTATTCCGAGAATGGAAAAACCATTGTAACTACCGAAGAGAAGCAAAAGCAAAAACAACAAACGGTCAGCAAGCGCCAACTCGATTTGTTTGGATAGGGTGATGTACTGACCACATCTTTTGTTGAGGATGTTAGTAAGTCTTACCCTTATCCTCAATAGTATGAGCAAAACAGAACACTTTATCTGATGTCCTGAGCTAGAGACTCTGTTCAGTTCCCCCAATTATAAAACATTTCTCCTTTATAAGTTTCAAGTCTCATTGAGAGAGACTCTTTATAACTCTTCCCATCAACTTGTATGAGTTCTTTAAGTTTTGATTCATCACCGTCATATTGAAAAATAAACTTCTTAATAAAACGATAGCCAGAATTTTCAACATCGGAAATAATGTCTCCGGAGGCGTTAATTTCGTAGTAGTAGTAATGTCCAGGCGATTGCTTATTAAAGACAGCGCCTGCATCTGCAAACTTTTGGATGAATTCATCTATCAGAATCGATGACGACTCCTCATGATAGCCAATAGTTCCCCAATATGTCTTGTCTGGAACTCGTTTTGTTGTTTCCCTTACAAACTCAATTCGGTCTTTCTGTCCAAAAAGAAGAGATATGTCAGTGTTGGTTACTTTTAATTTTCCCTTGTTCTGAAGATTTTTAATATTGAATTGAATACTATATTCTCCTTTAGGCAGAGTACTAAAGTCAACCGATGTTGTTGCAGGTCCATAAGCTTGCAAGCAAAAGTCGGACACCCCCACTGATGTAAATGTGACTTTGATAGATTTCTCATTTATTTCTTTTTCTGTCGTCAAGAAAAAGTTTGCACAAGTGTACAGGCTGTCTGTAGCGCAGAAAAACGTCAGCCTTCTGGATTTAGGCTCAAGTATTTCTCGTGTTTCGATTATTATTTTTGAATCAATTGGGCCTGACCTTAACCCTATGTCATTGTACACGCAAGAGCTTAGCATGACAACCGTTAAAAGTATAAAGGACCTTCCCATACTTCATTTAGACACCTTTCAAGAGTGATAGGTTGGAATCGTGGATTTGCCGTCAAACGGTATAAGAATAGTAAGACATCAACACATTTTCAAATCTTCAAATTCCCGAATCATCCATCAGCACATCATCTCATCAACCAATTATTGAAATTCTGGAATCTCCAAGGTTACCCGTGTCCATTTCCCGTCTTCAGAGGCAATATCAATCTTGCCTTGTAGTTTTTCGGTTACTTCTTTCACGATGTATAAACCTAATCCCGAGCCGGCCCCATCATCGGTAGCGCGGTAAAACATCTGACACACTTTTTCTAAATGTTCTGCAGGAATGCCACGACCGTTGTCTTCAATTTCCAACAAGGCTTTGTGGTCTTGAATGTCAACATTTATCTTGATCACCGGATCTCTTCCATTGCGGTAGCGAATGGCATTAGAGATCACATTGTTTAAGATCACTTTCAGACGCCAACGATCATTGTAAAAGGCATTCGATTGTTTGACTGTAATAATTTTTTCTACCGGTGTGCCCGTGGTGGTCGCAAAGGCCAGTTGATCGAATGTTTCCTGAATGAGTGGCTCGAATTGAATTTCCTCTTTGCGCAATTCCAATCGCGAGTTGCGCGATTGGTCTAAAATTTCGCGAATGAAATTATCCTGCTGTACAGCACTCTTGTTTATTTTTTCGAGGTATACATTTTTCATCTGCAGGTCGTCATCCTTCTTCGCCAGGTTAATGAGACCTAGTACCGAAGCGATGGGGGCCCGCAAATCGTGCGAAACACTGTAGACAAAATTGTCCAACTCTGTGTTGCGTTTGCTTAGTTCTTTATTGGTGTTGACGAGTTTATCTTCTGCAGCTTTGCGCGTTTCAATTTCTTCGTTTAGTTCTTTTGTTCTGTTCTGTACAATTTCTTCAAGGTTTTGATTGAATACTTTTAGTTGTGCTTGTGCAGCGGAGCGTTCGGCCACTGTAGCAGAGACCACCAGTGTAGAGATACTGATCACACTGATGAAAATTTGTAGCAAGAGCATGGAATCGTTGGCTTGTGCCTGAAGAAAGGGGCCGATGCCTTGAATGGTAAAAAGAATGAAGAGCAGGGAAGTGGCCAACACCACGGCCATGGCTGCGAGTAAATCAAAACGAAAGGCCAGCCATAATAAGAACGGTATGACCAGGTAGGGGAGGGAGGATAAAAGTGTGCCATTGAAATAGCCCGATCTTGCGAGTAGACTAAAACCGAGAATGCACACAGCAAAAATGCCCCCCTCGATGCCTTTGTTGGTGGTGAAGGAGAAGGTACGTTTTTGAGCGACACTTAAAATGAAAGGCGTGAAGAGGAGGATGCCCACCACGCTGCCTACCCACCAACGCAAGCCACTTTCTACAAAGAGTTCTTCAGTGAGTATACCGTTCATATAAAGCGTGAGCGTTCCCGTAAAGGAGCCGATCAGGGTGATCAACAGCGCTACAAATAGAAAGCGAAAGGTGTCTTTGGTCTTTTTGAAAGGATAGTCATCCTTGATCCAGCGTTTCACAAAGAAATATCCGGTAACGGACTCGAGTGTTAGACCCAGGGCAATGGCACTGGAGAGGGAGATGATGGTAGTCTGATCTAAGTTGAGCGTATTCCAGTACCCCATAAGGTTGGCCAGCAGGGCACCAATGGCGATACCCGGCCAGCTAGACCTGCCGAGTAGAATGATTAAGGCAAAGCCCACACCGGAGGGAGGCCAGGCGGGTAATACACTGGTGGCAGAAAAAGCCAGCGAATGGGCCAACACTGCAGATAGATAATAAAGAACCGCGGCCAACAGTATTTTGGCATCGGGGAGGTAGGTGAGGGGGAGTCTCGCCTTTAGGTTTAAGGAGCTCATAATCAGTATAATGTTGAACAAAAATTCAGATTTGAACAGCGGTAAACTTTAAAGGGCACAAAAGGTAAGACCAACGGAATAAAAGGCAGGTTATCCTGTTTATAGAAATTGTTGATCAACGGGCAATGAGGGGGTTTTAGCGTAAAATAAAAGGGGATTGATTTCAATCGGGAATGAGCTGCCTCGAACAAAGACGTTTCACAACGGGGTGAGTAGGGTTGTTTTAGACCAGAAGCCGTCCCTTCTGGCGCGCGTTTGCAACGCGTGCCATGAACGGCAGATCTTCATATACAAGCACGCGCTAGTTTAGTAAATCCTCCTGTCCCAATTCAGTATTCACCTGCTTTCGGTTAGTATGAGTAAAAGGTGATTCATGATTCAACGTCTTCCGCCCATCGTGAGTTACCGATCATTCGGTATGCGCTTTCTTTTCGTCAGCACGATCATCCTGTCAACCATCATTTGTCTCCTCATGCCCAATACGAGTAGTCGGTTATTCAGTATGGACATAGGTTAATCTAATGTCACCGGGTGTTCGATCAATACTCTCATACTTTGGGTGGATACGTGTAATCTGCGCTTCATTCTTTGCATACTTCCTGCCGGCACGATCGATTGATTATTCAATACGCCAATAGGTTCAGCCGATAGGAGCAATCGCTCATTCAGTGTTAGCATCCTTTTTACCGGGATGGCGTGCAAACGCGTGCCAGTTTAGGGAATCTTCGGGTAGTAGGGTAGCGGAATGTTCCTCTGCCTTTAGCGAGTTATCGTGCCTTGTCACTCATCCTCACTAATGGCATTTTGGCGAAAAGTAAAAACGAAGGGAGTCTCTATCAGTGAAAAAATGCATGCAAACGTGCCAACCCGTTTCGAGTTACATGTTTGTGAAAAAATATAGTTTGTAAATAAGGAGAAGAAAACACAACTCAATACCCACAGACCCACGTTGTATAATCAAAATTAACATTTATGAACCATGTTAAAAACGTAGAAAGCTACTCTAGGCTAGTAGACATCTGCACCGGGTATGGAGGTAAGTACAATCCTGGTCACCCAAACCTCCAGGTTGAATCATTGTTGAATGCGTTGAACGGAGCGAAGCAAGCACTAGAAGCTGTCAGGCTTGCCAAAACTCAGTTCGACCGAGAAGTGAACAGTCGCAAGCAGGCGTACACCAAGCTGCCTTCACTGGCCACAAGCATTTTGCGAACGCTCTCCGATTATGGGGCTTCGGCAGAAACGATGGATGACGCTCGTTACTTTGTACGCCAGATCCGAGGCTACAAGAACAACGACCGTGCTCCACTGCCAAGTTCTACCGGTGAAGTAGCAAAGGCGAGAAGGTCTCTGTTGCAGCAATCGTACGCTTCGCGTGCAGATCACTTCAGCAAATTAGTCTTGGCTGTGCAAGCAGAACCCTTGTACAAAGCCAAAGAAGTAATGTTGACTAAAGCTGGACTTATTCGAAAAGTGGAGGAACTCGCGAGCCTCAACTCAAAAGTAAGTGTAGCGAAAGTGGCTTGGACAAATGCTAGAGTGGAGCGAGATCGAATCTTGTATCAGGAACAAAGCTCTTTGTTGGCACTACAGCGTGGAGCGAAGAACTATGCATACGCTGTTTTCGGCCCCACAAGCACGGAGTATTTGCAACTCAGGGCACTTAAGTTCACGTTAATCTAACAACCATGATGGAAACCAAAGAATGAAACCTCTGTTGGCAATGCTGGCAGGGGTTTCTGGTTTTTAAGGAGTTGGTGGTGAAGGTCTTTAATAGCAATTGGAATCAGCCAATAACCAATGAGCACATCATCACATCAAGAAGGGGATTTCTCCGGTTGTCTTCCTGGCGTCAGGCAACCTGCGAAATGACGGTATAAGGAATCAGGAAATCAGCACATCAGAATTCAGCGACCGTTCGGGTTGTAATGCGGAGAGGGCGGGATTCGAACCCGCGATACCCTTTCAGGTATACACACTTTCCAGGCGTGCTCCTTCAACCACTCGGACACCTCTCCAAAAAAAGTCTGCAAAACAATCAATAAAAAGACCGTAAAGCAAGCCCTCTTCAGAATTGTACCTATATTAATTAGTAAATTAGAGATTGAGGCTTTGTGACTTTCTGTTTCTTCTGGTATTAGGGCTATGGTTTATGGTAAATGTTACCTTTTACAGAAAAAAATGTTGAAAAGTGTTTACAAATCAACAAAACCTTTAATTTTGGCACTTTCAAAAACGCTAAAAGCATTACTTAAACCTTTAACTATGAAAAAACAACTTGCGATTTTCGCTTTGGTGGGGGTTCTCCTCTCCACTTCCCTTTTCGCACAGGATTCGACACAAGCGGCCTCAACCGACTCAACACAAGCAACAGCTGTTGCAGCTGCTCCTGAAACTGCCACTGCTGAGGTAGCCGTTGAAGAGGAAGAAGCTTCTTTCCATCAAGTTTTGAAGGATAACTTCATCGCTGGAGGTGTCGAATACATGTGGCCTATTCTTATTTGTATGATTTTGGGATTGGCAGTTGCCATCGAAAGAATTATTACGCTGAATTTAGCAACCACAAACACCAAGAAATTATTAGAAAGCATTGAAGGGGCTCTTGGTAAAGGTGGTGTAGATGCTGCCCTTCAGATTACAAAAAATACAAGAGGCCCTGTGGCTTCAATCTTTACACAAGGCTTAATGCGTTACCACGAAGGTATCGACATGGTTGAGAAATCAATCGTATCGTACGGTGGTGTGGAAATGGGCCGTTTGGAGAAAGGTTTGATCTGGATCTCCTTGTTCATTGCCCTTGGCCCCATGTTAGGTTTCTTTGGTACAGTAATCGGGATGGTGCAAGCCTTCTCTGATATCGAAGCAGCTGGTGATATCTCCCCTAACATTGTTGCGGGTGGTATGAAAGTGGCCTTGATCACAACAGTAGGGGGTCTTGTAGTAGGTATGGTGCTTCAGATTCTATATAACTACTTAGTATCTAAAATTGACTCTATATCTAACAATATGGAAGATGCTTCTATCTCTTTGGTAGACATTTTGGTTAAGCACAAGTTACTTAACAAGTAAACCGTAAGAACATGTTAGAAAATGATGGTTTAATTAACGCAGGCATGTGGATTTTCTACATCCTGTTGTTTGCAAGCATTGGAGCGGCCGTTATTATGCCCCTCATGCATGCAGTGAAAACACCAGGTACTTTCAAAAAGTCACTGGTGGGTATTGGGTCTCTCGTAGTTTTGTTTGGTTTATCGTACGCACTTTCGGGTTCGGATGTAACAGCGATCAACGCAGCCAAAGGAATCACGCCTGAATCCTCGAAGATGATTGGTGCAGGATTGACAATGTTCTACTTTGCCTTATTCGGCTCTATCATTGGAATTATCTATTCAGAAATTTCTAAAGCCATAAAATAATGCCAAGACCTGTTCCAGAAATACCGAACGCATCGATGGCCGACATCGCCTTCTTGTTGCTTACCTTCTTTCTGGTAACAACAACGGTGGCGAACGATAAAGGGTTGACCATTTTGCTTCCTCCACCTCCGGAAGCTTTGCCTCCGGATATGGATGTTAAAATTCAGGAAAGAAATCTGTTCAAAATCCAGATTAACTCTTTCGATGCCTTACTGGTAGAGGGCGAGCCTTATACCGGTAGCATGCGCGAGTTAACGGATAAGATTAAGGCCTTCGTTCAAAACAACGGAATGGATCCTGAATCTTCTGATACTCCTGAAAAGGCTATTGTATCCTATAAGACGGACCGCGGTACCAGCCACAAGAAATTTGTGGAAGTACTGGATGCTGCCCAGCGTGCCTACTACGAAATCTATGCTGCCAACATTGGCGTTACGGTAGATAAGTGGAGAGACATTGCCTCAGATCCTGAGCGTAAGGCAGAATACAATAAGTCAAGAGAGGGATACCCTATGAACTTATCCATTGCTGAACCCACTAAAGTAGGAGGACAATAATATGTCAAAGTTTAAGAAAAAAGCGAACGTAAAGCAGGAGATTCCAACTTCCTCGATGCCCGATGTCGTGTTCATGTTGTTGTTCTTTTTCATGGTAACAACTCAGATGCGCGATACCAGCATTAACGTGAAGCAAAAAATGCCTCAGGCTACTCAGTTGCGTAAGTTGATGCGCAAGTCACTGGTAACCTACTTGTACATTGGTGAACCTAACAAAACAGAACAGTTTGGTAAGGAACCTAAGATTCAGGTAAACGATGTGTTCATCGAACCCAAGGATATCATCCAGTGGGTGAATACAGAGAAGGCTAAACTGAATGAATTCGAGCGCGATCAAATCACGATCTCTATGAAAATAGACAGTGATTCGAAGCGCGGAATTATTGCCGATGTAGAGACAGAATTGAGAAGAGCGAATGCTCGTATCATTAACTACTCTGCTAACAGCAAGAAAGAAATATAAGCGTTGTTTTTTTAAAGGTTAAAGCCCCTCCGAGAAATTGGTGGGGCTTTTTTATGGCCGCTCCTCTATGGCCTCTAGGCTGCTATGTGGTTAGGAATTGAGTAAATTCTCAGCTTTCCGGGTTAGTTCATCAACACATCTTCAAATCTACACATCAGCACATCAGGAAAGTTCTTCTATCTTCGCAAGGCCATTTTAGTAAATACCTATGCATCAATTGAATAATACGAGAGTCGTTCGTTCCTGGTACATGTATGACTGGGCCAATTCCGTTTACTCGCTGGTTATCACCTCTGCTATTTTTCCGGTGTACTATAAAGCAGTAGCGGTTAACAATGGCAGCGACCTGGTGAACTTTCTGGGCATTACGATGCAAAACTCGGTGCTCTATTCCTATGCACTTTCTTTTTCTTTTTTGTTAGTAGCAGCCATGTTGCCTCTGTTGTCGGGTATGGCTGATTATACGGGTAAGAAGAAAAGCTATATGAAGTTTTTCGTGTGGTTGGGAAGTCTCTCGTGCATGGGACTTTATTTCTTTGATAGTGTAGATACACTCGAATGGGGAATCTTCTGCTCCATTATGGCGAGCATTGGCTATTCAGGCAGCTTGGTTTTTTACGATGCCTTTCTACCGGAGATTGTTTCCGAAGATCGCTACGATGCGACCAGTGCTCGCGGTTACTCCATGGGCTACTACGGCAGTGTGATTATGATGGTTGCCTGTTTAGTAATGATCATGAACTATGAAGCCTTTGGTTTTTCTGGAGAAGGAGCGGCTACTCGCTTCTCCTTTTTACTCGTAGGTCTGTGGTGGATTGGTTTTTCTTTTATTCCGTTTCGCATTTTACCGGAAACACTGCGTGTACAAGACTCCTCTTTTAAGAATACCTGGCACAAAGGCTATCAGGAAGTAGTGAAAGTGTGGAGAAGTTTGGAGCACCTACCTGATTTGAAGCGCTATTTATTGGCTTTCTTCTTCTACAATTCGGGTGTTCAAACCGTCATGTACCTGGCAGCTCTTTTCGGTACGGATGTACTGAAGTTGGAGAGCAGTAAACTCATCATGACCATCTTACTGATTCAGTTAGTGGCTTCAGTAGGTGCTGGTTTATTCGCCAGACTTTCAGCCCAGCGTGGTAATCGCTTTTCGTTGATGGTGATGATTGCCATTTGGATTGGCGTGTGTGTGGCCGCTTACTTAACCACTACCGAGTACCAGTTTTATGGATTAGCTGTAGTCGTAGGGATGATCATGGGGGGCATACAAGCGCTATCGAGAGCAACCTACTCAAAGTTGATTCCAGAAAACACAGTGGACAATACTTCGTACTTCAGTTTCTACGATGTTACCTATAACCTCTCCATTGTAGTGGGTACTTTCTCTTTTGGATTCATTAATCAGATCACAGGCGACATGCGCAACAGTGCGTTGGGCCTTGCGGTGTTCTTTGTCTTGGGTATGATTGTGTTGATGACCATTAAAGCGAAGGATATTACAAAAGCTGCGAAGTAAGCTTCGATGTCGGTTGGTCATAATCGTCAAGCTAAGTTTGTATACCCGGTCATGGATCGATTATGATGTTTTGTTTTCTAAAGAATGCAGCCTTTACATTTTCAAATTTCGTTGTTGCTCGGGCCGCTAGGCCTCGTCCGCTCGCTCAACGCTGAATTCTATCCCTGCTTGCGCTAAAGCTTCAGCGAAGGCAAGCGCTCCATTCTCCACCAGGTCAAAGATAGAATTAGGCGTCTCGCAAGCGGACTGGTAGAAATACATTCAGTAAGATTGATTGTAAACTAAGCTTATCATGTTATTAGTATGAGCGCAGGCCAGAGCCAATTGCGGGGGCGTGATGGGATGGGCGAGGAAGCATAATTGGCTCTTGATTTTTTGGTTCCTTTTGTATCAAGACAAAAGGAACAGTAAAAAAGAACAAGCCTAAATAGGTAAACTATTACAAAGAGAACTGGATCAGAACATAATGCTTCAGGATAGTCAAGTTATGAATATCCTTCGTAATAAGTAGGGACGAAATGAACCTTGCTCTTCCGAATTTGCAATTCGGAAGCTGTCTAGCAACTTCTCTTTCCTATGTAAATGATCCTTAGTACCTAAGATGCTTCACCGTCATTCCATTGTTGATGAGCTGTTTCAGCGAATCAATTCCAATCTTCAAGTGTAAGTCAACATAACTCTTCGTTACTACTTTATCACTCGCTTCCGTCTTTACACCATCGGGTGTCATAGGCGAATCAGAGACTAAGAGCAAGGCACCGGTAGGAATCTTATTATAGAAAGCGGTTGTGAAAATAGTAGCCGTCTCCATGTCAATAGCTTGTGCACGTATTTTGCGCAAGTAGGCTTTAAAGTCTTCATCCCACTCCCATACCCTGCGGTTAGTGGTATAGCAGGTGCCTGTCCAATAGTCCTGGTTATTATCACGGATGGTAGTAGAGATCGCTTTCTGCAAAGCAAAGGAAGGTAACGAAGGTACCTCGGGTGGAAAGTAATCGTTAGAGGTTCCTTCTCCGCGGATGGCCGCAATGGGTAGAATCATATCACCAATTTCATTCTTGGCTTTTAAGCCACCGCACTTACCTAAGAACACACAGGCTTTGGGTTTAATGGCCGAGAGACAATCCATGATGGTGGCCGCATTTGGACTGCCCATACCAAAGTTGATAATGGTGATGCCTTGGGCTGTAGCACACCGCATGGCTTTATCCTGTCCTACAATTGGAACGTTGTTCCACTCGGCAAACATCTTTACATAATTATCGAAGTTGGTGAGAAGAATGTATTCTCCGAACTGATCCAGGGGCAGGCCTGTGTAGCGTGGCAACCAGTTGTTAACGATATCTGCTTTTGTTTTCATAGTTTTCTTTCTTCATTTACACATGCTTCCCCAACTCAATCTTCCGTCCATACAGCCAAGACTTCAGGAAAGTGATGGTAAAATATGGATTTTTGACGGGATACGGAAAAAGTTCGTAGTGCTCACACCTGAAGAGTGGGTGCGACAGCACTTTATTCACTATTTGTTAGCGGAGAAATATCCACGGAGTCTGGTAAAAGTGGAGGGTGGTTTGTCGGTAAATGAATTAAAAAGAAGGAGTGACATTACGGTATACAATCGCGAGGGTAAACCCTGGATGCTGGTGGAATGCAAAAATCCGCTGATTGCCATTGATCAAAACACCTTACAGCAAGTAGGTAATTACAACACATCGGTACAGGCTCCTTTTGTAGTAGTCACCAATGGTATGAAGCACTTTTACTTCAGCACGAATTGGGAGACCAGGGAGGTGAAACAACTCGATTCATTACCAGCTTTTGATTTGAAGATTTGAAGATGTGCTGATTTGTAGATGTGCGACTACCAAACGTCACTTCGCAAGTCGGATGACGAAGGAAGACGACTGGAGAAATCCCCCAACCAGAAGAAGAAATTTTTGTCACCACCGATTCTTGTTGTCAGGTCTTCCGACCTGACAATTCTCCTTCTCCGTTGTTTGTCTATTCACAAGTCACCTAATTCCGCTATTCGATATGTTAGCGCAGCGCATGTCGAACAGCAAGTGACCATGGAGAAGCATGTGCTTTTTTGTAGTCAGGTCGAAAGACCTGACTAACACACAACAAAAAAGGCTGTCAATTTCTTAACAGCCTCTTTTTTATTCTATCTCAGTATTGCTTACAAATATTTCTTCACATCGGTGTAAGGAAGGTTGAAGGCATCAGACACGCCTTTGTACACCACATCTCCAAACATTACGTTCAAGCCGTTGCGTAACTCTAAACTTTCCTGACAGGCTTTCTTCCATCCCTGATTCGCCAACTTAATGGCATACGGAAGCGTTGCATTGGTTAATGCAAGTGTAGATGTGTAAGGCACTGCACCAGGCATATTTGCCACACAGTAGTGTACTACATCATCAATAATATAGGTAGGATCTTCGTGCGTAGTCGGACGGCAGGTCTCGATACAACCTCCTTGGTCTACCGCTACATCCACCAGTACAGTACCAGGACGCATGGTCTTCAACATGTCTTTGGTAATCAACTTAGGTGCTTTTGCACCAGGAATCAATACACCACCTACAATCAAGTCATGGTCTTTCACCATTTCTCTGATCGAATATTCATTCGATACCATCGTGTGTACATTCTTCGGCATTACATCATCTAAATAACGAAGACGGTTCAGGTTCAAATCCATGATGGTTACATCGGCACCCATACCGGCAGCAATCTTCGCTGCGTTGGTACCTACCACGCCACCACCTAAGATCAATACTTTGGCAGGCTTCACACCGGGTACGCCTCCTAAGAGAATACCACGACCCTTCAAGGGCTTCTCTAAATACTTAGCACCTTCCTGAATGGCCATACGGCCCGCTACTTCCGACATCGGAATGAGCAATGGAAGACTTCCATCGACACGCTCTACGGTTTCGTAGGCCAGGCAAATGGCACCACTGCTAATCATGGCCTTGGTAAGCGGCTCGTAAGAAGCAAAGTGGAAATAGGTAAATACGAGTTGGTCTTTTTTAATGAGTTTATATTCTTGTTCAATCGGCTCTTTCACCTTCATGATCATTTCCGCCAGGCTGAATACTTCAGCTGCTGTAGCAATCATTTTGGCACCTGCCTTTACGTACTCCTCGTTGCTGAATCCGCTGCCTTCACCTGCATTGGTTTCTACATACACGGTGTGGCCACGCTTAATCAGCTCTTGTGCACCGGCAGGGGTGAGAGCGACACGATTTTCGTTATTCTTGATTTCTTTTGGAACGCCTATGATCATAACATTGATTTTAGAGCCGCAAATATAGCAATCCGAACGCTTGGCAGGTAGTTTTTACCAAGGTTTGCAAACGAATGAAACACTTGTTTTCGGGGAAGAGTGATAATCCGTATTTTTACCCCTGAAACCAAAAATAACGTACTGTGAGCGCTGTAAAGGAAAAAGTGAGGTTTTCTCCGGCTAAAATCAAGGAAATTTTGGCTGATTACCGCTTGGCTTGTGAAAGCCGGGAGGCCAGTTTGATTGGCCGTAAGGAGGTTTTCATGGGAAAAGCCAAGTTTGGCATTTTTGGTGACGGTAAGGAAGTAGCGCAATTGGCGATGGCCAAGGTATTTAAGAATGGCGATTTCCGCTCAGGCTATTACCGCGATCAGACCTTTATGCTGGCGATTGGTCAGTTAACTTTACAACAATACTTTGCTCAATTATATGCGCATACCGATGTGGAGGCAGATCCTGCTTCCGGTGGCCGCCTAATGAATGGACACTTTGCCACCCGCATGTTGGATGCGCAAGGCAACTTAAAGAACCTGACAGAATCGAAAAACAGCAGTGCCGATATTTCACCTACAGCCGGGCAGATGCCACGCTTGTTGGGAATGGCCTATGCCTCTAAATTATTCCGCAATAATCCTGCTCTGCATGCTTATACAAACTTGTCCATTCAGGGAAATGAGATTGCCTTTGGTACCATTGGCAATGCCTCTACCAGCGAGGGCATGTTTTATGAGGCGATGAATGCAGCCGGTGTCTTGCAAGTTCCGATGTTAATGAGTGTGTGGGATGATGCCTATGGTATTTCGGTTCCGCAAGAATATCATACTACAAAAGGAAGTATCTCTAAAATCTTGGCAGGGTTGCAGCGCACCGCTACCGAGAAGGGTTTTGAAATTATTACCGCGCGTGGTTGGGATTATCCGGCCTTGATGGAGGCGTATCACCGTGCAGAAAAAATATGTCGTGAAGAACATGTTCCTGTCTTACTGCACGTAGATGAAGTAACACAACCACAAGGACATTCAACATCGGGTTCACACGAACGCTATAAATCAAAAGAACGCTTGGCCTGGGAAGCCGAGTATGATTGCTTGCGCAAAATGCGCGAATGGATTATTGATGAGGTAAATATTTTGCCCGATGAGTTAGATACCATTGAGGTGCAAGCCAAAAAGGTAGCGAAGGAGGCAAAAGAAAAGGCCTGGAAAGCATTTAACGATTCCATGCAGGCTGACTTCCAGCAAGCGGTGAGTTTATTGAAAGACTTAGCAGCAGGTTCTTCGTTTAAGGAGCAAGTGTTGGCGCTGACTACTGATCTGGAAAAAACACAAAACCCGATCCGTCTGGATGGTGTGAAAGCATCCAAGCGTGCACTGCGCATCGTGCGCAGTGAACAATCAGAAGCCAAAGAACAATTGGTGCGCTGGTTGAATAAGATGGAAGTGGAAAATGCAGAACGATATAGCTCGTATTTATTCAGCGAGTCAGAAGCAGCGGTTCTGAATGTGAAGGAAGTGAAGCCTGTCTATACCGAAGAAGCACCTGAAGTGGATGGACGGGAAGTGATGCAGGCCTTCTTTGATGTGGCCTTGCAGCGCGATCCACTGGTATTCGCCATTGGAGAAGATGTAGGAAAGATTGGAGACGTGAACCAGGGCTTTGCCGGCTTACAGGAAAAGTATGGTGAGCTGCGTGTTACCGACACCGGTATTCGCGAGTGTACCATCATTGGTCAGGGTATAGGGGCGGCCTTGCGTGGCATGCGTCCTATCACAGAGATTCAATATTTAGATTATCTCTTGTATGCCTTACAAATCATGAGCGATGATCTGGCGTGCTTACAATACAGAACACGTGGAGGACAAAAAGCTCCGCTGATCATTCGTACGCGTGGTCACCGCTTAGAAGGCGTGTGGCACTCAGGTTCCCCTATCGGAATGATCTTGCATAGCTTACGCGGTATGCATGTACTCACTCCGCGCAACATGACACAGGCAGCAGGTTTCTATAACACCTTGTTACAAGCCGATGAACCTGCGTTGGTGATTGAGTGCTTGAATGGTTATCGCCTGAAAGAACGCATGCCTGCCAACCTGGGTGAATACACCGTACCACTGGGTGTGCCAGAAGTATTGAAAGAAGGTAGTGACGTAACCATTGTTACCTATGGATCTATGTGCCGTATTGTGATGGAAGCCGCACAGGAACTGGAGAAAGTGGGGATACACTGTGAGGTGATTGATGCGCAAACACTCTTGCCCTTTGATGTACACCATAGCATCGTAGAGTCGGTGAAGAAAACCAATCGGTTGGTTTTAGCCGATGAAGATGTACCGGGAGGTGCAACTGCTTACATGATGCAGAAGGTAGTGGAAGAGCAAGGGGCGTATCGTTTCCTGGATGCACAACCCTTAACCATCAGTGCGAAAGAACACAGACCAGCCTATGCTTCGGATGGGGATTATTTCTCTAAGCCAAATGTGGAGACAATCTTCGATAGGGTATATGCGATGATGCGCGAGGCAGATCCTCAAACCTTTCCATCACTGTATTAATTTAATTTTTGTGTTGTTGTGCTGCAGGGTATAATAGCTTATATCCATCATCGTAGAATCTCCCTCAGGGACTCTGCGGTACTGAAGCCCTAGCGCTTAATCTTATCCAGTGTAAACTCCGGAGTATAAATAACATTGCTTACGTTCAGGTCGCGGTCTTTGATAGAAATCCGAAGTTTGACTGTCTTGACACTGAACACAAATTTAAAACCGGTTGACACCATCGCATACCTGATAGTTCCCTCCAAGGGTGTTTCTGTATCGCTCAGACGGGAAAAGCGACCATCATACGTGGTGCAGAATTCTTCCCGCCAATCGTACTCCCGAAAACCATCAGCACCTGCATTCGGATGGGAAGGTTCTTTGACAAAAAAATCTACTTCAATAGTATAGTGGTTGGGATTGTGCTGAAAATAGAGTGTATCGCGCACGGTTATGAAGCGATTGCCGAAAGCATCGATTAAGGTATCCTTGATGTAATAGCTATTGTCAATGATGTCCCAATCAGACTGGAAGATAAATATGGGTTGAGTAGTGTAATCAACGCACTCCAGCTTACCCTGTCTGTAGGCGGGCAGACTAGTGTAGCCAGCCTGATTTCGCAAGGTTACCAATTTGCCGGATTGTCCACGGGTAGATAGAATTTTTATCGGCACATATTCAGCCAGACCATTTTGAAAAGTGTCAGTATAAAAAGTTTCGGTTCCAAACTCCTTCAGGTTGGTGCCTCCGGTAGAGAGGTAGAAATTCGAATCGTGAAAGGGATCATTGATGTTGTCAATTAATTCGCCATTAGAAGTGACAATTTTATCAATACCAATATTACCATCGCCATCCTTAAAGTTGACGGAGATCACAATCGAGTCTGCATCGCTAAAGTCTGGGGTTTCACCGAAATAGATATCTTCAAACTCTATTTCGGGAGTCATCGGGAATACGGGTGGATCAAAGCAACTGCCCAGTGCTGCTGCTAAAAGTAAAAAGGCTACGAATTTATAAACTACCTTCACGCTATTATTTTCAACGGTTAAGTTACAGAACGCTTGGATACAATTAAAAGTTTTGAGTTGCTTTTACATGAAGTAAACGCGCAAACCTTCGATGAAATTGCTCTTCGCCTGTTCCGGTATCAAGCACAGCACAATCCTGTGTATAGTCAGTATGTAAACGCCCTTCGCATCCATCCTGCCGCTGTTACCGATGTAACAAAGATACCTTTTCTGCCTATACGCTTTTTTAAAGAATATTCCCTCAAAACGGGGGAGTGGAACCAGGAGACGATTTTTGAGAGCAGCGGTACGACTGGGATGATCACCAGTCGGCATGCCGTATTCAGTCTGTCGGAGTATTGCCAGCATGCACAAAGTATTTTTGAACAAGAGTTTGGTTCCTTAACCAACTATCATTTCCTGGCGCTACTTCCTTCGTATCTGGAGAGAGGCAACTCGTCTCTGGTCGCGATGATCCATTATTTTATCCAAAAGACGGGATCATCATCCTCTGGCTTTTACCTGCACAACGAGGAGCAATTGCTGGCTGATGTGGAGCGTTTAAAAAGTTCGGATAAAAAGATAATTGTGTGGGGTGTTACCTATGCATTGCTAGACATAGCGGAGAAATTTGCTCCGAATTGGGCAGATGTATTGGTTTTTGAAACCGGGGGCATGAAGGGGAGGAGAAAGGAAATCACTCGGGAAGCCCTACACGAAATCCTTAAAAAGAACCTGAAAATAGACAAGGTTTACTCTGAGTATGGTATGACAGAGTTGTTGAGCCAGGCGTATTCGCGTGGAGGGAATGTATTTTATCCCGCCCCGAGCATGAAGGTTATTATCCGCGATATTACTGATCCGTTACGAAAAGGGTTACAACACGAAACCGGTGGTATAAACGTTATCGATTTGGCGAATTTCAGAACCATTGCCTTTATTGAGACAGAAGATTTAGGCAAAATCGATGAAAAAGGCCATTTTGAGGTATTGGGAAGATCCGACAACAGCGATGTGCGAGGATGCAACCTTTTAGTCGAATAGACATTTTTTGCCGTTAAAATGAATTATTCGAACTAATATTTGTTTTCTTTTGCGATAACCTTAATTTTGTTTTAGACAATAACCACCCCAGATGAAGAAGCTTTTACTATTTGCCGCAGCCGTTCTATTCTTAGCTTCATGCAGCCAGTATACTTGCCCTACTTACAGCAAGGCGCCTGCACCTAAGAAGGTTGAGAATAAAATTTAATACCCTGCTTCTTACAGGTATTTCTTCACGTCTTCTCCTGTAATTTTTTCATTCCCCATAATCACCAATCGCTCTACTACATTGCGTAGTTCGCGTATATTCCCTGTCCAAGGATGCTGCTCTAATAATTGCATAGCCTCTTTTGTGATCGTTTTTGGCTTTGTGCCGTAGTCTTCAGCAATATCATTCAGGAACTTTTCCGTCAATAAGGCAATGTCTTCTTTGCGTTCTTTTAGAGAAGGCACTTTAATAAGAATAACACTGAGGCGATGATACAAATCTTCGCGAAAGCGATTTTCTTCGATCTCTTTTTTAAGGTCTTTATTGGTAGCGGCAACCACGCGCACACGCACGGGTATCTCTTTATCACCGCCCACACGCGTGATCTTATTTTCCTGCAAGGCACGTAATACTTTTGCCTGAGCCGACAAACTCATGTCCCCAATCTCATCCAGAAACAAGGTACCCCCTTCGGCTAATTCAAATTTCCCCAACCGTTGTTTGATGGCAGAGGTAAAGGCACCTTTCTCATGTCCAAACAACTCACTTTCGATCAGCTCGGAAGGAATGGCTGCACAGTTTACTTCTACCATGGGCCCTCCTGATCGCTTGCTTAGTTCGTGCAATTGACGAGCAACCAGTTCCTTTCCCGAACCATTTTGTCCTGTAATCAGCACACGGGCATCGGTAGGCGCTACCTTTTCGATCATCTCCTTCACTGCCTTGATGGGCGAGCTCTCACCAATCATCTCTGTGCGTTTTTGTACTTTTTTGCGAAGGGTCTTCGTTTCTTCTACCAGGGAAGTTTTCTCGAGTGCGTTGCGCACTGCGATTTCCATGCGACTTAAATCAAAAGGCTTCTGTAAGAAATCGAAGGCTCCTTTTTTAACTGCTTCGATGGCTACATCAATGGTACCGTGTGCCGATATAATAATGAAGGAAGTGTTGATGCCTGCCTCCATGGCTTTGGTCAGCACTTCCATGCCATCCATTTTCGGCATTTTAATATCACTCAGACAAAGTTGATAATCGCCTGCTTCTAATTTCTTATACCCTTCTACACCATCGGCCGCTTCCTCCACCTGATGACCTTTTTCGGCTAAGATTTCTTTCAGACTCGCGCGAATCTTGTTGTCGTCTTCGATGAGGAGAATTTTGGCCATAACACGTGAGAATTATCTTGTAATGATAAGAAGAAAATAAAAACTATGAAGCTGCTGCTTTATCCTTACCAAAACTTAGCATACAAAGCCATTACCGACACAATGATAATTGTAATCCAAAAGACCGTGGACGGTTGCAGTTTAAACATGCTGGTATCCAAGTCAAAAGCTTTAGGATTGATGCGCGGACCTGTTAAGCTTATCGCCACCATCAGCAACACGGTAAAGAAGAATGACCAGCCCATGTTGATGAGGAAAGGGATCTCATACTCACCTTGACCATTCAAATAAGCCGTGTACAACCAAGTATCGTGGCCTAGCAGAGAAGGAGCATAGTTGTTGAAAAACACTGAAAGTAGAAAACCAGCAAGCAAACCGGAAATGGCTGCAGCACCTGTTGTACGCTTCCAGAACATGCCAAGAATAAACATGGCGAATACACCGGGGCTGATAAAACCTGTATACTTCTGAATGAACGTAAAACCTCCTTCACCACCGATGCCCAAGAGATCATCCCAGGTGCAGAACACGGCAATGAACATGGCTACTACCACAGAAATTCTTCCGATCCATACCAGTTTTTGCTCGCTTGCACCTTTGTTTAGATAAGGTTTATAAATGTCGAGTGTGAAAATGGTAGAGATACTGTTTGCCTTGCCCGCTAAAGAGGCAACAATAGCGGCTGTGAGGGCTGCTGCTGATAAACCTTTTACGCCAGCTGGCAGTAAACTAAGAATGGCTGCGTAGGCACCATCTTTATTACCATCAAATACGGCTGAATCGAAGTATCCCTTGTTGTACAATACGTAGGCTGCAATGCCTGGCAGCATCACGATCAGCGGCATGAATAGTTTTAAGAAACCTGCAAAGAGAATTCCATTGCGAGCGGTTTGTAAGTCTGCACCCAGCGCGCGTTGTGTAATATATTGATTACAACCCCAGTAATTAAGATTCGCGATCCATTGACCAGCGAAGTACATGGTAATACCCGGCAAGGCAATGTATTTGCTGATATAATCGGGACTACTACTTTCCGTTGGTTTACTAAACATCATATGAAAATGATCAGGCGCTTCCCGCATCAGGGTGGCAAAACCGTTCAATGTACTCGAACCTTGATTGAATACTTCATCCACTGTGAGAAGGGCAAGGTATACAGCTACAAAACCACCAATGAGTAAGACTGCTACCTGAATAACGTCTGTGTAACCGATTACCTTCATACCACCGATGGTGATGAAGAAGGCGAAGACCGCCAAGCCCAAAACGATCACATAGAAGTATTCTGTTCCCGCTAAGCCACTAATGGCCTTTGCACCTAAGTAGAGAATGGCGGTAAGATTCACAAATACATAGAGGAACAACCAGAACACCGCCATCACAATTGCCACTGTTTCATTATAGCGTTGCTTGAGAAACTGCGGCATGGTGTATATTTTATTTTTCAAATACACAGGCATGAACCAAACTGCGATGATGATAAGGGCAATGGCCGCCACCCACTCGTAAGCCGCTACAGCAATACCGGCAAAGAAACCTTCACCACTCATGCCTATAAATTGTTCTGCTGAAATATTGGATGCAATTAGTGAAGCGCCAATGGCCCACCACGTGAGCGATCCTTCTGCTAAAAAGTAGTCTTTGGTGTCGGCTTTAGCGGACTGCTTTCTTTTATAAATCCAAATTCCGTAAGAGGTTATGATGAGAAAGTAGATAATGAAAACTATATAATCACTGGTGTGGAGGAGATTATCCATGATGCTTTTATGTAGTTAAGTAGGAGTTAATTAATTTAGTTCTGGCTCTGGAGGTGCTGCTTGCTTATATCATCATAAAGAGAAAGAAAGTCATTGGATTTTCCTTCTTTGTCGAAGAAAGCTTCCCATGTGTTTAAGGGTTCCCAGATACAGGTGCCTTTCCCTTTTCCATTCGCCACTTCAAAAGCAATTTTATTAACAGCTTCTTTGTGTTGAGAATACTCCACTACGATAACATCTTTGTTATAACGTTTTACTAAATCATTCAAATTATCACGCAAGTCGTCCAGGGTACCGTGCCATTTAGGATAGTAAGATTCACCAATCACATCGAAGTGCACACCCCGAGCCAACATATTATCAATAAAGAAAACTGACTCATCGTGTTGGCCACCGAGTGCAACGTGTAGCATCATGACTGTTGTTGGGCTTACGGATTTCACGGCAGCTGTTCCCGCATTTAATAATTGCGCGAGACTATCTAAATGACTTACACTTCCTTCCGGCCAAAGAATACCGTGGTTAATTTCATTTCCTACCTGCACCATATCGGGGGGGGTACCCTGGTCTTTTAATTCTTGCATTACGTGTTGGGTGTAGGTGTACATTGCACGCTTTAACTCTGCAAAGCTCAAGTCCTTCCAGGCAGCTGGCTTATATTGTTTTCCGGGGTCTGCCCAATAATCGCTGTAGTGGAAGTCTAATAACAATTTCATGCCTGCAGCCTTCACCCGTTTCGCCATTTCTTTAGTGTGCTGCAAATCACAAAATCCCTTTTCGGGTGAATACCCATTCTCTCGTGCGGGTTCATTAAAAATGCGCAGGCGCACATAATTGAAACCATGTTCTTTTAAGATGAGTATAGGATCTTTCTCCACGCCTTTGTCGCTAAACTTTATCCCCTTTGCTTCAAGCTCTGGCAGAAAAGAAATGTCCGCTCCGATCATCTTATCGACCGGTCTACTTTTTGCAGCCTCTCCCTTCAGCAGATAGGTGGGATCGATCGTAACGCTTTTTACACTACCAGGTGAAACGGTAATGATATCGGTTGAACCACTCCATAAACCATTAGCCTTTGCTTCAAACTTAATGATGCCTGGTGTTTTACCAGCTTGAACAATAACCTGACATTTACCATTAAAGGCACTACGCTGCCAGAGGCCTTCTGCACATTTGTCTGATTCATGACTGCTCGGGTCACCATTGCCGACACCAATAATTTTGGCATCTCCTGAGATATAAAACTTCACCAGGTTGTCAGCCGTGGGAACTTCGCGTCCTTCGCGGTCAATGATGGAAACATTAATCACGGCTATATCTTGGCCATCCGCTAACAAGGTAGTTTTGTAAGGGGTAATGACTACTTCTGCAGGTGTCCACGTAGTTTCTATGGAGGAAGTTAATTTCTTTCCACGCTTATAGGCGACTGCTTCCAACTTTCCGGGTTCGTAGTATACACTCCACTTCAAATGACTGTTGCGTGGCATGTCTTTCTTGCCTAAACTTTTTCCGTTTAAGAAGAGCTCAACATTATCTGCATTGGAGTTCACCCACACATCAATGGCTTGTCCGTGCTTCTCGGGCCAATTCCAGTGCGGTGACAAATGAAGAATGTCTTTGTAAGTCCACCAACTTTGGTAGTAGTAATAAATATTTTTAGGGAAACCACACATGTCCATCACGCCAAAGTGTGAATTGATGTTGGGCCACTGATAAGGAGTGGGTTCACCACGGTAGTCAAAGCCTGTCCAAATAAAGCCCCCCATCCAGTACTTATTTTCTGCTGCCAGTTTCCACCATTCTTCGGCACGGCTCGCCCACCAGGGGGCGGTTATATCTTGATCAGGTACGTAGGCTCTGATGGAATCTTTTTCATAAATGCCACGGGTGGTAACAGTACTTCCCATCTCGGTTCCGATAAGTGGTTGTGTAGGATGATCGCGGTGATAATCGGCCACAGCAAATTGTCTATAATTAAATCCTCGAACAGGAATGACTTCATTGATACCTTGAAATACATTCGGCAAATCGGCCGCATACGTGCTGGTGCGGGAGGGGTCTAGTTCTTGTTGCTTCGCAAGTAATGTTTGTGCGATACGCTTGCCATGAGAGTTGGTTTGTATCCAACCTTCTTCGTTGCCAATAGCCCACATAAAAACGGAAGGATGATTTCGGTCGCGAAGAATCAAGCGTTCAAATTGATTTATATACTCCGGGCTGCTGTTCAACAAGCGTTGCTCATCGATTACTAACATACCTAAACTGTCACAGGCATCTAGCAATTCTGGTGTAGGGGCGTTGTGACTGGCGCGATAAGCATTTACCCCCATGTTCTTTAATAAGCGAATTCGGTAATACTGAAGATAGTCGGGAAGAGCACTTCCTACACCGGCATGATCCTGGTGGTTATTCGTTCCTTTTATTTTTACAGACTGACCATTCAAGAAAAATCCTTCCTTGCCATCAAAGCGAAGGGTGCGTATGCCGAGACGATGTGTTTCGGTGTGAATAATTTTGTTGCCGCTTTTAATAACGGAGACAACCTTGTACAAATACGGATCTTCTAATGACCAGAGATGAGGATTGGTAAGATTGATTTGCTGTTTGACGGTATGCTTACCATTGATGGGCAAGGTGAGTGTTTGCTCTTTTGTTTGCGCCAAGCGTTTGCCTGTACGGTCGGTAATGTAAGAATAGACTGTTCCGGAAGCGCTGGATAAATTTTGATTTATTACGGTTGCTTCGATAGTAACAGATGCTTTGCTTCCTTGCACGGTTGTGTGGGTAAACACACCTCCTTCTGTAAAGTGAAGATTGTTGAATTGAGTTAACCATACATGACGGTAGATACCGGCACCTTCATAAAACCATCCTTCGTAGTGAGTGGCGTCTACACGAACGACTAATACATTTTCTTTTGAGTAATTCACATAATCAGTAATGTCATACGCAACACCCACATAGCCACTTTCATTTGTTCCCAGGTAAAAACCGTTTACCCAGACACTCGCATCTCTGAAAATGCCATCAAACTGAAGTTGAAATCTACTCCCTGAATCAGCCTTAGCAATAGTGAAATGTTTGCGGTACCAGCCAATGCTGGTTTCGGGAAACTGACCACCCACTGGTTTGTAGCCGTGTGACTGAATGTCAAAATTATTTTTGTAAACGAAAGGCAATTCGACTGCCCAATCATGGGGAAGATTTAACTCACGCCAGTCTTTGTCATTAAACTTGGGATCAATAGCCGTGTTTACGGCACTACCTGATTTGGAGAAGAGCGTTGTTAAGCTGTAGTTGAAGTCTTTTGAGGGATCTTCTGCATGGCCAAAGCTAAATTTCCAATCCTCATCAAAGTTGATATGTTGTTGCGCTGTACTCTTATGTGATACTGACAAAGAGAATAGTGTAAGGGCAACAAGTTTAAAAATGGTTCTCATAGGTTCATGATTTCTATAAAGAAACAGACGGAGCAAGAGAGTGTCTATTGCTTTATTGATAAGACAGGAATGTAAGAAGAAAGTGTAAATAATATTCTATAAAATGGGAGTACACCGATTGAGAAGGTATATGGAAGGTCGGATGTGGTTTTTTGGTGGAGTATCTATTTATCCCTTACCCCGTCCTCGTTCCTCGGACACCCCTCTCCCCAAGGAGTGGGGCAGGAGTGAGGGGTAAACGAGCACTCAAATTTTCATACTTAAGTCAGTTGCCCAACTAATGTAGATATCTTTAAAAAAGTAAAGCCGCCAACCTTACTCGGTTTAGCGGCTTTATGTTTAAAAATGCAAGTCTGTAAGCCAGGTTCTGTCTCCTCAGATCTTTCGAGATGAAGGTCTTATCATTTATCTAAGCAATCTACCCGTTCCGATATTCGTTTGCACGACATTGGTTCGAGCACCCAGGATCGGAACTTATTTGATCTTACAACCCGCAAGGTTTGCCAGGCTGCCAGTGTCACCACTGACACGGTGGGCTCTTACTCCACCTTTTCACCTTTTCCCTGACGGTGAACGTCAGGGTAGTTTGTTTTCTGTGGCACTTTCTAGCTTACGTTTATGGAGCGTAATTCCCTCCTTTCAAAGGGTGCGGTGCTCTTCGTTGCCCGGACTTTCCTCCCTCTTAATCTCGCGATTAAGACAGCGATAAGACGACTTGCTCTGCAAAGATAGGAATTTCTATCAGCTTGTATGGTCTGCTACAATAACCCACTGCCCTTTGATTTTTTTCCAGAGCAAGGTGAAGTGGCCATTCGGTTCATCGGTACTACGTTTCAAGTGCCATTTACCAATCATAAAGGCACTATTGTCAGATAGTTTCTCAAGGGTTAGTATGGTGAAGGTAAGTGTGCCCATCGCCTCCTTCGTAGGGTAGCCCTTCTGATATCCTGCAAAGGTTGCTTGCCATCCATAATTCACACCGCGACTAGCTAATGAATTGTAAACTATCATTGTTCCAATAGCCTTGCATAAAAGCAACTAAGTCACCGTTGTTCCAGGCGTCTTGCTGCTGGCTCATTACTGTGCGAATGTTGACAAGCTCCTTGTCTTGCGCAAAGACAGTTGTGGCTATAAAAAGAAATAGGAATTGAATTTTCATGATGATTGAATGTTAAAAACCAATAAGTACAAAAGGCGCCCAGTAGTAAGGGGCTGAATAGGTAGCGCTTTGCAGCATGTCTAGTTTCACTTTTTGTAAGGAAGAAGATAGAGTAGCATTAGGAAGCAATAACTCACGGTAAAAATTAGTCATGAGTTCGGCTGTTGATTGATCGGCCACACTCCAGTAGGAAACAATAATGTTTTTAGCTCCGGCATACACCAAGGCACGAGACAAACCAATTACCCCTTCGCCCTTCGATATTTTTCCAAGACCGGTTTGGCAAGCAGAGAGTGTAACCAGAGATGCGTTCAGTTGTAGATTGTAAATCTCACCACTGTAGAGGTAACCATCTTCATTTTCTCCGCTCTGTTGAAGGTAAATGCGGGAAAGTTCAGGATGCACTTCGTCTACCATTCCATGGGTAGCAAAGTGAAGTAATCTATAGTTTTTTAACTCCTCTGATTTAATGCTTGCTTCATTGGCTTCTTCGTTAGTAAGAATTTTTTGAGAACTATTGTTGCTGTCAAATAATTTAGCAATAGAATTTACTTCTGCTTCAGTTCCCGGCAAGTTGGACAGATTGTCTTTTTCATCGAATGTAATAGGGGCACAAAGCAGGATAGAGGATTTGTCCAAGGCAGGTGCATATTTCTTTTGTAAAGCCAGAGAAGCTGAGAATTCGTACCGTACTGCATACTTTCGTATTAAGTAGGGAACGTCATTACTGCTTTTCGTTTTCTTTGTTAAGAGCGCTTCAAAGGGAACCACTCCCAATCGTCCAGTGGGAAAAATAATCAACTCTTTGCATGCGGCAGGAATGTTAGGAAGAAGGAGTTTGCCTAACGTGAGGCCTACCTTTTGAAAGGTAGCTGGGTCGTTATAGTAAATCGCATTCCTGAATCCTGTTAACAATTTATTGAAATTCTTATCGAGGCGGTGGGAGGTAAGACTTAACTTTTTATCAGTGATGAGAAAGAGATAAAGTCTTGTCTCGCTTGCTGGTTTACTGTCATCAATAAAATAACTCAACATGGCAGCACCAGGGCTCAAGAGTTCTTGTAATTCTGAAAGAGAAGGAGTGGAGGTGTTAAATTTAAGATTGTAATATTCAGGAAGAGCGTTTCCCTTAGGTAGTTTTCTTCTTCCTCATTTGGTTTTTGAGACAATTTTTGTGTGCAGAGTGAAATGGAGGCTTTTAATTGTTGCTCTGTTTCTAATAAAGCTGTGGGTATGCCGGCAAAAGATTTTGCGTTTACATCCGAGATAGCCTCCAGTAATACGGCAGACTTACTTTTCTCAGCGAAGTAAAAAGCTTGCTCTCTGTATTTTTTCCGTTCAGTGAAAGCCACCTCGCTCATATGACTGGCAATGCGTACACCATCGGCATATACTTCATTGGCTACGATTCCCAACGTAATCTTATCGGCTTCACGGTTACTTTGTTGTCGCAATTTATCAATGAGTGTATCGCATACGTTTAAGTGTTGAAGGGCAGCTTCAAGGTCTGAGAATTTAAGCGTCTTCCCAAAGTGTCTTGCTTCAAAGGTTTGCGCTTTGAACATGAGCGAGTATAAGAGATAATTGCCGTTATAATAATCAGTGTTGACAGGTACATCCTTCACCAGACTTGAATTGAAATTCTTAAGATTGCTTTTGAGTGCCTGATGAAAAATAACAAGAGCTGTGTCGTACTGATCGGATGATTTTTTTAGATTACCCAAAACGTTTAATACATTGGCAATGTCAGGATGGTTCTCTCCATAACTTTTTTTGTACTCAGCCAATGACTGCTTCAGGTAACTTTCGGCAGTTTTGCCATTGTTCATTCGCTGATACGTATATCCCAGTTGATAGAGCACAAAAGCTTTCCGCGCACTGCTTTGCGGCAGAGTGTTCCAGATGGTAAGTGCTGTCTCTAGATTATTGATGGCATCTCCGTACAGTTCCAGGTTTTGGTAAAGCACACCTGTGTTGGTATAGTTAATGGCAATTTTTGAATGATTCTTGCCATGGAGTGTTGTATAAATAGGTAGAGCCTTTTCATAATAGGTAAGGGCTTTGTCAGGATCGGTACCACTATAAACAAGCCCCAGGTCGTTATAGGAGGCAGCAATCAGTTCATGGTTTTCAGGAAGTAGTTTGGAGCGAATGCGCAACGCCATGAGTAGCTGTTCTTCTGCTTGCGAAATTTTACCTCCATTATAGTATACCAGCCCCAAGGTGGCTACAGACTTAGCGGCCGCTAAGGAATTAAGGGCATCTAACTGCTCGAAAAGCTTGTCTGCCTGTAAGAGTTTTTCCTCTGCCTGTTCATTACGTCCTTCGTACAAGGCCAGCATACCTTCCGTCATGTGGAGCTCGGCTGATACAAGTCCGCTTGGATTTTCTTCACGAACTGTCTTTAGCAGTACAGATGCCTGATTATACTCTTGAGCAGCTATCAGAGCCTCCGCTTTTTTAATGTTTACTTGTTGCCGTAAAGTCACGACACTGGAGTTGTTGAGTACACTATCTAGCAGGCTAATCGCAACGCTTGGTTGGTTATCTAATAGGAGCGCATCGGCCTTGTCAAGCACTGACTGGGCTTGTGCAAGAACACTACCGATCAGTGTTATGAGTAAGAGTAGTAGACGCATAGCTAAAAGCGGTAGGTATAACTGATTGTGCTGACAAATTCGCGTGTTAACCCGTCCGGGTTGTCTACTCGCTGGTCAATTTTACGGCCTATCAAAAGGCGAATTCCGTTTCGAACATTGAGGCTGTAACCAGCGGTTACAATGCCAGAGATTGCTAGGCCTTTGGCATCCTCTAATGTTACCGGATTGCCATCAGGTATTTCAATAACATCGCGCCTGATTCGATAGATGGGTAACAACCCGACAGAAAAATTAAATCTCGCAAAGCGGAAATTTCTTTCTGCCCGGAGCATCACATCTATTCCTCGTTTTAACTGATTCGCCCGATCATATTTTTCTATGTAGGCTGGATCTTCTCCACTTCCTTCCCAGCGTGCCCATAAGAATTGATTGTTGTTTTTATTTAAGGGTACTTGTATGCCGGTGGCAAACAACCATTTTCGGGTAATCACCGATACACCTGAGATAAAGTCATAAGTGCCCAAGCTTGTCTGGTAGTACATGGGTAAGGGGAAACCATTGATACTCTTATCCGAGTTGTTGGTAGGCACTTTGGCACCAAGAGAAAAATTGACATCATAACGTTCCGTGGAGAAGATGTTACGCGTAAAACTTAATGAGATGTCTCCGATACCATCGGTGTTGGCTAATCTGCCTGTAATGGCCTGGTAAGGCAATTTTACCTGAAAGGAATTTTTCTGATTTAAGGAGAAACTCAAATCAACATTGGCCACATAGATGATGGGAGTGAGGGTAGTGGTGCCACGATAAAAGCTCATCTCCATGGCGCGTAGCTTCAGATTGATCTTTTTGTTGAAAGGTTGATCGGGCTTCATAGCCCCCATGGTGCAAAAACCAGCATCGCTACAACCCTGCGAGAAGGCTGGCGCAGTAAACAAGATTAAGCACCAGACAAAGAGTGTGGGTTTCATTTGAGGAGATTTTACTACCAAAGTAAAAAGAAAACCCCGAGGCAAAAAGCCCCGGGGTTTATACTCTTGTCTCAAATTGCTTTACATACCGAGTGATTGGTTCTCAACCGAAGCCAATTCGATAATTTTTTCGTACTCAGCAGGTGTTAAGTCATTGAAGAAATAGTGGACTGGATTGATGTGTGTGCCATTTAATAATACCTCGTAGTGCAAGTGAGGTGCTGTGGACAAGCCCGTGTTTCCAACATAACCAATCAAATCTCCCCGCTTTACTTGCTGACCTTGACGTACCGCAAAGCCATGCATATGCGCGTAACGCGTGTGGTAGCCAAACCCATGATCGATCTCTACCATTTTTCCATACCCACTAAAGCGCACACTCACCTCAAGCACTTTGCCATCGGCAGTGGCGTAAATGGGGGTTCCAATAGAAGCAGCAAAGTCAATGCCTGCGTGCATTTTCTTTACTTTGTAAATGGGGTGCACTCTAAATCCGAAACCAGACGCCAGGGCAATAAGTTGTTTGTTGGACACCGGTTGAATGGCTGGCACCGCGGCCAATTGTTTTACTTTATTTTCGGCTAAGCTGGCCACTTCATCCTGCGACTTGGATTCGATGTATAGTTTTCTCCTGAGTTGATCTACTTTTTCATGAAGAGAGATGATCACCTCTTTTTGCAATACATTTTTTTCTTTGATATCAGCATATCGGTCAACCCCGCCTACACCTGCATCCCGAACTGATTTATCAATGGGTTCAGCCCCCAACACCACCCGGTAAATGTTGTCATCGCGGTGTTCAATATTGTTGAGAATTCTTCTGAGTTCTTCAACATCTTTGTTCAAGCTGCTGTAGTAAAACTCCAGTTCTTTTACCTGATTTTTTAACATGATCTCTTTCGGAGATTCGAAGTAGTTGCTGTACAGGATGAGCAAGCCAAGCGCCATGGAAAGCGTTAGCGACAAAATACCCAGCGTATTTAAAATGATGTCGCTATTCTTAGTTCTGACTCGTTCGTACTTACACGTTTCGGTGTCGTAGTAATATTTTATGCGTGCCATAAGGACTCAATTCTTTTTATAAAATAGAAGGGGTCTGATGACTTACTTTTCGGTAAATCATTTTCTCAGAGCGACCTTTTTTAAACACTTGTCTTCCTTTGTTAATTCCTTTTCTCAACTCTTTCTGCACATCCTCGGGTAAAGCGATAATTTCTTTACACTCCTCTGAGCAACAATGATTGAACTGCTCTGCACAGGTTTTGCATTGGATGAAGAGCAGGTGACATCCATCATTTTTGCAATTGGTGTGATCATCGCAAGCTGTGCCACACTGGTGACAAACGCTTACAATATCTTCAGAGATGCGTTCGCCCAGGCGTTCGTCAAATACAAAGTTCTTTCCAATGAATTTGTTCTCTAAGCCTTGCTCTTTCACCTGACGGGTGTATTCAATAATACCTCCGTTGAGTTGGAAGACATTTTTAAATCCTTTGTGTTTCATCCAGGCACTTGCTTTTTCACAGCGTATGCCTCCGGTACAATACATGAGTAGATTCTTATCTTTATTATCTCTCAACAAATCTTCCGCTACCTGAAGCTCTTCCCGGAAGGTATCCACATCGGGTAGCACTGCTCCTTTGAAATGCCCTACTTCACTTTCATAGTGATTACGCATGTCAATGATAATGGTGTTGGGATTTTCAGCGAGTGCATTAAAGTCTTTCGCATTAACGTGCACCCCAGTTTGAGTAACATCAAAGGTGGAGTCATCCAGCCCATCGGCTACAATCTTTTTGCGAACCTGTATTTTAAGTTTGAAAAAAGATTTTCCATTATCGTCTACAGCAATATTCAGGCGTATGCCTTGTAAAAACGATACAGAGTAAAGCTTTTCGCGAAAGGCCTCAAAGTTGTTTTTGGGTAAACTGATCTGCGCATTCACTCCTTCGTGGGCCACATAGATTCTTCCCATGACTCCCAAGGAGTCCAATAAAACATACAGTTCATCGCGAAAGTTTTTGGGCTCAGCGATTTGGTGGTATTTGTAAAAGGAAATGGTCATGCGCTCTTCAGTCGCGGTTAGCATTTTCTCCTTCAAAATTCTCTTATCAATCTTATTGTGCAGAACCATGAGCTATGTACTTGAAAATCAACCTGCAAAGATAAGAAATTCTACGGAAAGTAGGGTGTAGAATGCCTTTCCGGAAGGCCACTAATCCTCCCAAACTGGCTATTTATCGATTGAAATTAGATGAATTTGGCTATGGAGCCCGTGGCTTGCTTAATGTTCTGCCAGCTCGCCCCTTATCAGTTTATTATACTCTTCGCAGGTTAGCATTCCGTGCTTATCGCAAAAAGTGCAAGACTTGTAGTTATTGCCAAAAATGCCTGTTTTTATAATTACCGTGTTTCCTTTGCAGACAGGGCAAATGACTTTGCCGGTGGGGCCGCAATCAATTTCATAATTACGGGAGAGAACTTCTGCTAGCTGGGATGTGTCTGTTTTTCTAGAGGCGATAAGGGCATTTTCAGCTTTTTGTAATACGATGACTGCATCCTCGTAATACTGTCCACTGGTACCTTTTAATTGAACGTATTTAGTGAGCCAATCCACGCTCTGCTTAAATTTTCCCAAGAAGTAAGAATTCTTTCCAAAGAAATACGTGAGATCCGAAGGAACGCTTTTAATATTGTCCAACGCGTATTTTAGTTTTTTGTCGGCCAAGGCATACTCTCCCATTTCCATGTAATACTTGCCAGAATCAATTTCACGCAGGAGTTGCGTCTTGCGATATTGTTCTTGCTGCAATTGGTACTCCTTAATTTTTTCGGGAGTTGATTGTGCAAACGCCAAGAGCGGGGCAAATAAAAATAAGAGTAAAAATCTTTTCATGGACTACACAAATCGTTCTTTCGGTAAATCTAACCAAGCCAGCGTGGCGCGGTAAAAGATGTCTTCTTTTACACGGGTGTCGATATTCATGTCTTCAATAAACTTGCCAATTTCTAAATCTCCTAAGGGGAAGGGATAATCAGAACCCAAAGTAATTTTATCAGAACCCTGAATTTTTATAATATACTCAAGCATAAGAGGATCGTGAGTAATACTATCTACCCAAAACTTACCAATGTATTTTCGAGGGTCAATATCGTTGTCGATAGCCACCAGATCAGGTCGGCAATCAAAGCCGTGTTTGATACGACCGATGGTAGCGAAGAAAGAACCACCTGCGTGCGCA